>CAIKYE010000099.1 GCA_903831585.1 uncultured Micrococcales bacterium
AAAGGCAGTTTCACCAACGAACCCCAATTCGGAGTTCTTTATACTTGGTCTCAACGCCTAGGCAATTTCAGCCTAGCCGCAAGCACCTCAACCGCCGGGTCAGGAGTTATCGCATGAGTGTGAAACACGAGGCAAAACTCTGTGACGGGCGAGACCTTTTCTATTTCGATGACAAGGGCTCAACTCTTGGTGCAGAACGCAAGGCAGATCAGCGCCCGGCGATTGCCAGGCCCGATGTTGCCGAGATGAGGCTCGACTCGCTCACTTCTGAGTGGGTTTCAGTAGCCGCCCATCGTCACGGTCGCGCCTTCTTGCCGCCGGCAAATCAATGCCCGCTCTGCCCAACCACTGACGAAAATCTGAGCGAGTTACCAGACAACTTCGATGTTGCCGTTTTTGAGAACAAGAGCCCGTCATTTGGGCCAGAGCTCTTGCCCGAAGTTGACCCGAACTACGCGGGGGTCGACGGCTTGGCCCTTGGCTCAACCAGAAAGTCGGTTGGACGCTGCGAGGTGGTTGTCTTCAGTCCCGAGCACCTCGGTTCACTCGCGGCCCTGCCCCTTGAGCGCGTTAACACGGTGATTGACGCTTTAGCCGATCGCACCGAACACCTGCAGAGGTTGCCGGGAGTTATGCAGGTTTTTCCCTTTGAGAACCGCGGTCAAGAAATTGGTGTGACGTTGCATCACCCGCACGGACAAATATATGCCTACCCGTTCGTAACACCGAGAACTCAAAAGCTACTGTCATCGATTGAACGTTTCGGTGCTGATCTTTTTGCAGACACTCTCGCCTTCGAACAGAAGTCAGATCGCACTCTCGTTCGCAGCGAAAACTTCACCGCCTATGTTCCATTTGCCGGTCGTTGGCCAATCGAGATTCACCTGCTGCCCCACCGTCACGTTCAGAATCTTGCGCAGTTGACAGAAGACGAGAGAAAAGAGTTGGCTTCTGTCTATCGCCAACTGCTCGGTGCTCTTGACGACATATATGAAACGCCTACCCCTTACATTGCCGCCTGGCACCAAGCACCATTAACTGACGCGGGCAAAAACGTTCGCCTGCAGTTGCAGATCACCTCACCTCGACGAGCGGCAGACAAACTGAAATACCTGGCCGGTTCGGAATCGGCCATGGGCGCATTCATCGCAGACTTTGCACCAGAGAAAACTGCAGCGCAAATTCGAGAAGCTCTAGAGAAATAGCGTGACGACTTCGCGAAACATCGAATCGGCAGCCGCCGCTTTCGAAGCCCGTTATGGCTATGCACCAACCGGAGTCTGGTCGGCACCCGGTCGGGTTAACCTGATTGGCGAGCACACCGACTACAACCTGGGCTTCGTCCTGCCCTTTGCCATCAATCGCAGAACCTACGCGGCGATAAGCCTTCGGCAAGACCAGACGGTTCGGGTAATGTCTTCTTTCTCAGACGAGCAACACCAAATTGAGCTGGCCGATATAAGCAAGAATGCAGCTAACGACTGGGCCGCCTACCCCTTTGGCGTGGCATGGGCGTTAGCAAAGTTGGGTCAAACCGCCGGTGTTGGCTTCGACGCCTATTTCGAGTCAGACGTTCCGGTTGGCTCTGGGTTGTCGTCTTCGGCAGCAATCGAATGTTCGACCTCGCTGGCGCTCAACGAGCTTTGGCAGACAAACCTTTCACGACCAGAGTTGGCTCGTGTCGGACAGCTCGCCGAGAATGAAATCGTCGGAGCACCAACTGGAATCATGGATCAATCTGCTTCACTGCTTGGCGAAAGAGACCACGCCGTTTTTCTCGACTGCAAGTCTCTCGAAGCGCAGTCGATTGAACTCGGATTCGATGACGAGGGTCTCGAGTTGCTCATAATTGATACCCGTGTTGCCCACCGACTAAATGACGGCGGATATGCAACCAGACGTGCGGCCTGCGAACTTGGTGCTTCGCAAATGAATGCCGCATCACTTCGTGAGGTTTCTATCGATCAACTTGGCAAAGCAAAAGAAATCATGGATGACGTCACCTTTAGAAGAGTTCGACACATCGTGACCGAAAATGAGCGCGTTCTCGAAACTGTTGAAAAACTGAGAACCGAAGGTCCGAAATCAATTGGTGCTTTGCTTAATGCATCTCATGTTTCGATGCGTGATGATTTTGAAATTTCTATCGATGAACTTGACACAGCCGTTGATGTTGCCATTCGCCACGGAGCCGTCGGAGCTCGAATGACCGGTGGCGGTTTCGGCGGAGCAGCAATTGCCCTTGCGCCGATTGCAAAAGTCAGCGAGATAACTTTGGCGGTGCTCGCAGAATTTGAACTGCTCGGCTATGGCAAGCCGAATATCTTCGCCGTGACCGCCGACCAGGGCGCTCGGCGCGACCGCTAAGTAATTTAGGCCAGAGGATCTGGCGTCATCACATACTTGGTTTCGAGATATTCGTTAATGCCCTCTGGGCCACCCTCGCGACCGAGACCCGAGGCCTTGACTCCACCGAACGGAGCTGCGGCGTTCGAAACCAGACCGGTGTTGAGCCCGGTCATGCCGGTGTCTAGGGTCTCGATTAGGCGCAATCCGCGCTTCAGATCGGCAGTAAATGCGTAGCTAACCAACCCGTATTCGGTGTCGTTGGCTAGGCGAACGGCCTCTTCTTCGGTCTTGAAACGGGTGATTGGGGCAATCGGGCCAAAGATCTCTTCTTGCAGAATTGTCGAACCGGGCTTCACGTTGTCGATAACCGTTGGTGTGAAGAAATAGCCATCGCCATCTGCAGCCTCACCACCGGCCAAGACGTTGCCGCCCTCAGACTTAGTTGCCTCGACCAGGCGAGTCATGTTCTGCCTAGCCTTTTCGTTGATAACCGGACCACAGGTCGTTGAGTCTGCCAAACCACGACCGAGCTTGAGCGCACTCATTCGCTCGGCAAACTTTTGACCGAATTCGTCTGCGACAGAATCGTGAACTATGAATCGGTTTGCCGCCGTGCAGGCCTGACCGATGTTGCGCATCTTGGCTAGCATCGCTCCGTTTACGGCGGCATCGATGTCGGCGTCTTCGAAAACGATGAACGGTGCGTTGCCGCCGAGTTCCATCGAGGTTCGCAGAACGCGCTTGGCACTCTGCTCGAGTAACATAACTCCAACCTGGGTTGAACCGGTGAAGGTAATCTTGCGCAGACGCGAGTCAGAAATAATTGGCGCACTTGTAGCTGATGATGTCGAAGTCGTAATCACGTTTACAACTCCGGCCGGAAGACCCGCTTCTTCGAGAGTCGCAACTAACAGAAGCGTTGTCAGCGGAGTTAGTTCGGCTGGCTTGACCACCATCGTGCAACCGGCGGCGATTGCGGGGCCAATCTTTCGAGTTGCCATTGCCAGTGGAAAATTCCACGGCGTGATTGCGAATGCCGGACCAACCGGACGCTGAGCAACCAGCATGCGGCCGGCACCTTCGGGCGATGTTCCGTAACGACCCGAGATGCGAACCGCTTCTTCGCTAAACCAGCGCAAGAATTCATTTCCGTAGGCAACCTCGCCGCGAGCTTCGGCGATTGGTTTTCCCATTTCCATGCTGATCAACATTGCAAATTCTTCGCTGCGTGCACGAACCAGGTCAAAAGTTCTTCGCAAAATCTCGGAGCGTTCGCGTGGCGAAACTCGTGCCCAACTTGCCTGAGCCTCATCGGCAGCGGTGAGGGCGCGCAGACCATCTTCGGCGGTTGCGTTTGCAATTTCGAGCAGGATCAATGAGGTCGCAGGGTCTTC
>CAIKYE010000100.1 GCA_903831585.1 uncultured Micrococcales bacterium
GGCTCGGGCAAGCCGGTTGGCAGATCTTTGAAATCGAAGTCGAAAGTCGGCTGATTCGGGTCGAGATACTTGCGGTTCTTGCTCGCGTTGAGTTGTCGCACGCGGGCCAGCACGTCACCTCGGGTGTGCATCGGGCCGAAGTCGCCGAGCCTGAGTTCATCGAGCCCGCCAACCTGGGCGATGCGTTCAAAGGTTCGGCGGCTGGGCTTTGCACGCATGTAGAAGTCGCCGATGTCGCTGTATGGCCTGCCGCTCAGAATGCGAGAGACCTCGGCCTCGCTGATGCCGGCAATCTCGTGAATGGCCAGTCGCACGGCAAGGCCATCCGTGGTTTTTTCGACAAGGAATTCATCTGACGACTTGTTTACGTCGATTGGCAGAATGCGAACCCCGAGCCGCCTGGCCTCTGCCATCAGCAGGCGCTTCGGATACATGCCGGGGTCGTGCGTGAACAGGCCGGCCATGAACTCGACGGGGTAGTGGGTCTTCAGCCAGGCGCTCTGATAGGTGGGCAGGGCGAAGGCGGCGCCGTGGGCCTTGCAGAAGCCGAAGCTGCTGAAGCCCTCGAGAATGTCCCAAACTCGCTCGACAACCGCAAGCGAATAGCCACGCTCTTTGGTCTTGGTTCGAAAGAACTTCTCGATGGTCGGCTTCGCCCTCGGGTCTTCGAGCGACCTGCGAAGTTCGTCTGCCTTCGCAAGCGTGCATCCGGTCATCACATTCAAGATTCGCAGCACGTGTTCGTGAAAGATCACCACTCCGAAGCTTTCGCGCAGAATCGGCTCTAGGTCTTTGTGAATGAAGTCGGCACTGGCAAACCCGTGCCTGCCATCGAGATAGGGCGCAATCATGTTGCCCTTCATTGGGCCCGGTCGAAACAGTGAAATCTGAATGGTTAGGTCATTGAATTCGGTCGGCTGGTGTTTGCCGGTGAGTTCTCGCTGGCCCGGGCTCTCGATCTGAAAGATGCCGAGCGTGTTGGTGGTGCGAATGGTTTTGAAGGTCTCGTTGTCTGCTCGGTCGATGTCATCAAGTTCGAGCGTCTCGCCACGCACACGTGAAATTTCACGCACCGCATAGGCCATCGCGCTCTGCATGCGAACACCGAGAACGTCGAGCTTCAACATTCCCATCGGGTCCATGTCGTCTTTGTCGAACTGACTCATCGGCAAGCCCATGCCGCTTTGTTCGACCGGGGTCATGCGCAGCAGATTCGAGTCGCCGAGAATAACACCGCACGGATGCATCGATATGTGACGAGGTAGTCGATTTAGGCGTTCGGTTAAATCGACAAGCAGGTTCATCTTGCGATCGCTTTCGAGCGCGGCGGCAATCGCGCCGAGCTCTGGTTTGCTTCCCACGGCGTTGCGAAAACTGCCTGCGCTTAGTCGCCAGACACTCTTGGCGATCTGATCGATTTCGTCATCTTCGATTCCTAGCGCGAGCCCGCTGTCTCGCACAGCTCCGCGACCACGGTAGGTGCTCTGCATCGATAACAGCGTCACGCGGTTACTGCCGTAGCGTCTGAAGATGCTTCGGTATATGTCGTGACGGCGGGCTGACTCGACGTCGATGTCGATATCTGGCAGGCTCGAGCGCTCGGTGCTCAAGAAGCGCTCAAAGAGCAGGTCGTGTTCGATTGGGTCGACCCCGCTGATACCGAGCAGGTAGTTCACCAGCGAGCCAGCACCCGAACCGCGGGCTGCGATTCGAATATTCATGTCGCGAATCATCTGGGCGACGTCGGCTACGGTCAAGAAGTAGGTCGAAAATTCGAGCTTGTTGATGGTTATCAGCTCTTGACCGAGTCGTCGCTTCACCTTGGCGAGCATGGCTTCGCTAGCCCCCGGATAACGCCAGTGCATGCCGGCTTCAGCCTTCTGCCATAGCACCTCGAACGGGTTGCCTTCGATGCCGAGGGCCGATTTTTCGGGTGTCTTCGGCTTCATCCAGCCGCAGTCGCTGACCGGTTCTAGTCGGCAACGGTCGGCTAGTTTTTCGGTGTCTTGCAGAAGTCTGGTTGCTCGATCTCGGTCTTCGCAGATCTCTTCGGCGAGCGATCGCATTAGGTCGGCCGGTTTGAGCCAGGCCTGAGCATTTGGTTGCACCTGAAAGAAGCCGAGCGGTTCGAGAAACCTTGCGGCGTCGAGCACATCTGCGGTTAGCGCATCGTCTGGTGTCAGATAGCGAACCGAGTTGGTCAGCACCGCCGGCAGGTTACTGGCATCAGCAAGTTGCAGCATTCGATTTGCTTGCAATATTGAATACTCTGTGCCCGGCTCGGTTAGCAAACTGCAAACCTCAATTGCGAGAGAGTTGGGAATCGAGAATAGTTCTTGCCAAGGCTTGAGTAGTTCGATGGCTTCTTCGCGCGAGCCGAGCAACACCGACTTGCCAACGTCACTGTCGTTGCCGAGTAGCACCGTGCAGGCGCCGAGACTCTCACCAATTAGTTTTGCTAACTCACCACGTCTGATCGAGATGCTCTCGTTTTTTCTGGTTCGTTGCAGTTTCTTCGAATTCTCGCTGAGCGCATCATCGATGTTGTATCCGTGAGCGGCAGAGACAATTGCGCAGAGCACAGACCAGCCCACACCTCGGTCGCGACCGCGTGCAAGCACGACTACTCTCGCTAGTTGTTGATAATCATCGTCAACCACAGATAACTCGACTCCGACGATAGGCGAGATGCCGAGAGTGAGGCAGGCACCGATGTGTTTCACTGCGCCATATAACCCATCGCGATCTGTGATTGCCAGTGCCGTCATCTTTTGCGCGACCGCAGCCTCGACCATCAACTCTGGTCTGGTCACACCAAAGTGCGACGAGAACGCAGACGCAACGTGCAGGTGGGTGAACTCAGACATCAATAAGTGGATGAGCTAGTTAAATACGCGGTTCAGTCGCCAAATGTTCTTGTCGCCGACGAATGAGTGCACCAGTTCGAACTGTTGCTTCTCTTCGTTGCAGCTGGCCACC
>CAIKYE010000101.1 GCA_903831585.1 uncultured Micrococcales bacterium
CCGACACCGCGGCCGCGGCCGCCAGCTGGGCCACTGCCCGGACGAGCGAAACCTGGAGCACCACCCGGAGCAGCACCTGCTCCAGCTGGGCGCGGACTGCCGAAACCTGGACGCGAAGCGCCGCCGGCACCAGCCGGACGTGCACCGGCTGGGCGACCAGCACCACCGGGACCACCGGCACCAGCCGGACGCGGACCACCGGCACCAGCCGGACGACCTTGACCAGGTCGACCCATGCCCTGTGACGGTGCAAAAGGATTGTTACCCGGGCGAGCTAACGGGCGAGGAATTCCCATGCCCTGACTCGAAGCGAAAGGATTGTTTCCTGGGCGTGGAATTCCAACGGCAGAAGTTGGAAGGCTCGGTGCTGCATCTGCTGGCTTTGAGTCGCCGGCTGGTTCTGCCGAAACAACAGGATCGGCGACCTTTTCAGACCCGCCTGGCTTTGGTGCTGCGGCAGGTGCGTCGTTCGCATCGGTTGCGGCGGTCTCGACAGCGGCTGCCTTCGACTTTGCCGGTTTCTTCGGTGTCTCTGCAGCTGGCTTGGCATCTGGAAAAGCCTCGCGGAGCTTCTTGGCTACCGGTGGTGTGATTGTGGATGAACCACTTTTAACGAACTCTCCGAGTTCAATAAGTTTTGCTAGTGCAACTTTGGAATCGATTCCAAGTTCTTTAGCTATGTCGTATACGCGTGGAAGCGCCACTTAATTTCTCCTGTCTGGGGCCTTCCCCAAACAGGGCAGGCCTTTAAAGCGTGAGCAAACTCATTTCGAGCTAACCATTTTTTGCCATCATCTTTTCTGCCTGTTCTTGATTGATCGTTAGTGAACCTCTAAACCTCAGGGCTCGGGCAAAAGCACCGCGCTCATTGGCTCTTTGAATACAGTCTGAACTTGGATGAATCCAGGCGCCTCGTCCAGGTTTCACAGCCGAAAAGTCGATTTCCAACTGATTCGAGTCGGCGACAATCCTGAGCAAATCTGTTCGATTGGCGCGCTGGCGACAGCCAACACAGGTTCTAACTGGTCTCATTCTAACCGCCCAACGGCATTTAAGTCAGGGGCAAAATTCGCCCTCGGCAAAATGCCTTCTAGTCGTCGCCTTCGAGGATACTTTCAGGCTGAACATCGATCTTGGCACCGGTTAGTTTGGCAGCCAAACGCACGTTTTGCCCCTCTTTTCCGATTGCGAGTGAAAGCTGGTAGTCGGGAACCAGGGCACGAACATGGGTTACTCGCCCATCGCCACTGGCCTTTGGGTCACCCTTGCCGATGACATAGGCGCTCGAAACCTTGGCCGGTGATAGGGCCTGGGCCACGAATTCGCAGATGTCGGTGCTGTAGTCGACGATGTCAATCTTCTCTTCGTTCAACTCGGCCGAGACCGCGCGAACGCGCTGCCCGAGCTCGCCGATGCAGGAGCCCTTTGCGTTGATGCCTTCTTCGTGAGCGCGAACTGCAATCTTGGTGCGGTGGCCGGCCTCGCGAGCGACCTGCACGATTTCAACGCTGCCGTTAGCTATCTCGGGAACTTCGAGTGCAAAGAGTTTGCGAACCAGAGTTGGGTGTGATCGCGAAACGGTAACCTGCGGGCCGCGGGTTCCCTTGTTGACGTTGGTAACCAAAACACGGATGCGTTTTCCGTGAGTGTATTCTTCGCCAGCAACCTGCTCTTCCGGTGGCAAAAGCGCCTCGATGCTGCCGAGGTCAACGTGAATCATGTATGCGCGCGGTCCCTGCTGAATAACGCCGGCAACTATGTCGCCCTCTTTACCCTTGAATTCGCCGAGCAATCCCTCGTCGCTGATCTCGCGAAGACGTTGTGCGATTACCTGCTTGGCAGAGTAAGCCGCGATGCGGCCAAAGTTTTCTGGAGTTACTTCGTTTTCGGTTGTCTCACGAGTCTCTTCGTTCCAAATGATTTCGAAGATGTGAACAGAACCGGTTTGCTTGTCGAGCACGGCGCGAGCCTTGTGCTCTTTCGGATCGAGAGAAAGATTCTTGTAATAGGCGGCGAGAATTGCGGCTTCAATAATTGAAACTAGTTCGACAAACGGGATTTCCTTCTCGCGTTCAAGGGTCCTGAGAATTCCAAGGTCGATATCCATGAGCGCTGCCTCCCGGCCGATAGTTAGTTATAGGTGCAGATTACTTCAGTTCTGCTACTGCCGAGTTTAGCGGCACTGATCGACGGTCGCCAGAGCGACGGTTCCAAAGATCTACCTCGCCGTTTTCGAGACCCTTGCCACAGATGATCACGTGTGGAACGCCGATAAGTTCGGCATCGCTGAACTTAACTCCGGGGCTAACCTTCTGGCGATCGTCTAGCATCACGGTCTTGCCTGCCGCTTCGAACTCTGCAGCCAACTTCTCGGCTGCTTCGTATACGTGGTCGTCTTTTCCGGCAGCAACGATGTAAACGTCTGCCGGGCTGACCGACTCCGGCCAGATAAGACCCTTGTCGTCGCGATTTGCCTCGGCAAGAACCGCCACCAGGCGGGTTACACCGATGCCATAGGAACCCATGGTGACGGTCACAAGCTTGCCGTTTTCATCGAGCACCTGAAGCCCCAGAGCCTCGGCATACTTGCGACCTAGCTGAAAGACGTGCCCGATTTCGATTCCGCGAGCCAATTCGAGCGGGCCGCTACCATCGGGGGCCGGGTCGCCGGCGCGAACGTCTGCGATGTCGATGATTCCGTCAGCAGAAAAGTCGCGACCCTTGACCAGATCGAAAACGTGCTTTTCGTTTTCGTTTGCTCCGGTTATCCAAGCGGTGCCGTCGACAACACGAGGGTCGAGCAGGTATCGAATCTTCGAAGAGCCCTCGAGTCCGAGAATCGCCTTGCTGTTCTTCACCGGACCGATGTAACCCTTCACGAGTTCTGGGTTGCGCTCGAAATCTTCTTCGTTGGCCGCCTCAACCTCGTTCGGTGAGAATGCAGCCTCTGCACGCTTTGTGTCGACATCTCGATCGCCCGGAACGCCAACCACAACTAGCGAACGCTTTCCCTCAGGTGAAGTTAGTGCGAGCACAACGTTCTTGAGTGTGTCGGCAGCCGTCCACTCGCGAGAGTCGGCGCGCGCAACATTTGCGTTTGCCAAGTCGACAAGGGTTGCGATGGTGGGAGTGTTCGGTGAAGGGTGCACAACTGCGCTAGGCAAACCATCGAATGCAATTGCCGCAGGCGCAACAGTTTTCACCGCTTCGACGTTTGCCGCGTATCCGCCAGCCGAACGAACGAAAGTGTCTTCGCCGATTGGGCTGGGCGACAAGAATTCCTCGGACGCGCTGCCGCCCATTGCGCCGGCATCTGCCTTGACGATTACGTATTCAACACTCAAGCGAGTGAAGATTCGTTCGTAGGCATCGCGCTGAGCCTGGTAGGCGTTTCGCAAACCCTCATCGGTGACGTCAAATGAGTAAGCGTCTTTCATGACAAACTCGCGCCCGCGCAAGAGGCCGGCACGAGGCCTTGCTTCGTCGCGGTACTTGTTCTGAATCTGATACAGGCAAACCGGCAGGTCTTTGTAAGAGCTATAGAGGTCTTTGACCAAGAGAGTGAACATCTCTTCGTGGGTTGGCGCTAGAAGATAGTCGGCCTTCTTGCGATCCTGAAGGCGAAAGAGATTGTCGCCATATTCGGTCCAGCGGTTGGTGGCTTCGAAAGGCTCGCGCGGAAGCAGAGCTGGAAAGAAGACCTCTTGGGCACCGGCCCGGTTCATCTCTTCACGAACAACCTTTTCAACCTTGGCCTTTACCAATAGCCCGAGCGGCAGCCAGGTGTAGACGCCTGGAGCGGCCCTTCTGATGTAGCCAGCGCGCAAAAGCAGCTTGTGGCTATCTACTTCGGCCTCAGAAGGGTCTTCGCGCAAAGTGCGCAAGAACAGGGTTGATAAGCGAATCGGCATAATCAGAACTTTACCAAGCAGTCGCTGTGACCGCTGAGAACCAGAGAACTAGTTGTCTGCGTTTGCTACGACAACCTGAGGGCTGCCCACAAGGTTTGGGTCCATGGTGGCCGCGATTCGGTTTGCCTCTTCGATCAGAGTGGCAACGATTTCGCTCTCTGGCACGGTCTTGATAACTTCGCCGCGCACAAAGATCTGCCCCTTGCCATTGCCCGAAGCAACGCCGAGATCGGCCTCGCGAGCCTCACCCGGACCATTCACAACACAACCCATAACGGCAACGCGAAGTGGAACCGTGAGCTTCTCTAACCCGGCGGTTACATCGTTTGCCAATGTGTAGACGTCAACCTGGGCGCGACCGCAAGAAGGGCAACTAACAATTTCGAGTTTTCTAGGGCGCAGGTTTAGGCTCTCGAGAATTTGCGAACCAACCTTGATCTCTTCGACCGGCGGCGCAGAAAGCGAAACACGAATCGTGTCGCCGATTCCCTTGCTAAGCAACGCTCCGAAAGCCACAGAAGATTTGATGGTTCCCTGAAAGGCTGGCCCGGCTTCTGTGACACCGAGGTGAAGCGGCCAGTCGCCGCGCTCTGCGAGCATCTCGTAAGCCTTGACCATCACAACGGGGTCGTTGTGCTTTACCGAAATTTTGAAGTCATGAAAGTCGTGCTCTTCGAAAAGAGAGGCTTCCCAAACGGCAGACTCGACCAGAGCTTCTGCTGTGGCTTTGCCATATTTTTGCAACAAGCGCGGATCGAGCGAACCGGCGTTGACTCCGATGCGAATCGAAACTCCGGCTTCTTTGGCTGCCTTTGAGATTTCGCCGACCTTGTCGTCGAACTGACGAATGTTGCCGGGGTTGACACGAACCGCACCGCAGCCGGCATCGATGGCTGTGAAAACATATTTTGGCTGAAAGTGAATGTCTGCAATAACCGGAAGCTGCGACTTGCGCGCAATCACTTGTAGTTTGTCTGCGTCATCTTGGGTTGGAACCGCAACGCGAACGATATCGCAACCTGATGCGGTTAGTTCGGCAATTTGCTGCAACGTTGCGTTGACATCGGTGGTCTGAGTTGTGCACATCGACTGCACAGAAATTGGCGAATCGCTACCCACACCGACTTTGCCCACCATGATCTGGCGAGTCTTGCGGCGTGGGGTCAAAACCGGTGGTTTTGGCTTTCCGAGGTTAATTGCAACCATTTGTATTCGCTTTCCTTAGACCTAAGCATAAACAGCCGAGCAGGCTCACTTATTTCGAAACGCTAGAAACCAAGCGATAACGGGTTGACGAAGTCGACCACCAGGAGAATCAAACTCATGACAATCAAGGCCGCGGTGACCACATAGGTCAGCGGCATAAGCAGCGCTGTGTCTGCCGGCCCAGGATTCGGCTTGCCCAGAATTCGGTATGCGCCCTTCTTGAGAGCCTCATAAACCGCTCCCGCAAGATGTCCACCGTCAAGTGGCAAGAGCGGAAGCATGTTGAAGGCGAACAATGCAAAGTTCAAACTGGCGAGCATCATCAGACCACTCGCCCACTTATCGAGCGGATCTGCGTCACTGTTGCTGGCAATCGAACCGGCTGCCTGCCCGATGCCGACAATCGAAACTGGGCCACTTGAATCTCGTGCATCGCCGCTCAAGGTGCTGCTCAGCAAGTCGACAACCTGAACCGGCAGGGTGACAATCAACTCAAAGGTCGAACCGATTACGTTGCCCGAATATTCGAGGGCTTCGGCGAATGTCTGCGGTTGACGCTCGGGCTCGAGCACAACTCCGAAAAATGGCAACTTCTGGGTGAGGGTCTTGCCGTCGATTGTCAAGCTTGGTCGCTCGACGAGAACTGGATTTATCGAGAAGCTCATCTTGGACTGGTCTCGCAAAACTTCGAACGAAAGCTCGCCTGGGTTTGCAAGTGCATACTCGGTGATCTGATCCCAGTTGCGAACCTGTTGACCCTCGACTGCCGTTACAACATCGCCAGCCATCAATCCCGATTGTTTAGCAGGGCCAATCGCATCGCTTGCAGAACAATCGACCTTCTCGGTAAAGCTGCTTGGCACGCACTCAGAAATCTCGACGATGGTTGTCGAACGCTCGTAGCTGCCGATTCCGATTAACACGCCGAAAGTCAATGCGAATCCGAGAATTAGATTCATGAACGGCCCACCGAACATGATGACCATGCGCTTCAACACCGAAAGCTGATAGAACATGCGATTTTTGTCACCGGGGCCAACGTGCTCGCTGTGAGCATCGCGGGCCGCCTGAATTGATTCGGCTGCGAAACCTTTGCCAACCTTCGCACCCGGTTTTGCCGGCGGATACATTCCAATCATCGTTATGTAGCCACCGAGCGGAATCGCCTTGACGCCGTATTCGGTCTCGCCGCGCTTGCGTGAGAAAAGAGTTGGACCGAAGCCGATCATGTATCTCGGCACCTTGACGCCAAATAGCTTGGCGGGAATCAAGTGCCCGAGTTCGTGCCACCCGATTGAGACGGCGATGCCCAAGGCAACTAGGGCGATTCCGCCGATATACAAGAGAATTTCAATCATCTTTCGACCCTAAGTAGACGCGCTGACAATTGCCTGCGAGTTGCTAACATGCCGTGACCATCTGCGCCACTGCCCGGTCGCGAGCCCAGCGTTCTGCCTCAAGAACCGATTCGATAGTGAGTTCGCCTGCTGGTTCGTGGGCGTCGACAACTCGCTGAATTACTTCGACGATTTGATTGAAACCAATTTTGTTGCGGTGAAAAGCTTCGACTGCTTCTTCGTTAGCAGCGTTATAAACCGCGGGATAGGTGCTTGCCGCTTTGCCGACTTGGCGAGCCAAACTCACCGCGGTAAAAACGCTCTCGTTGAGCGGTTCGAATGTCCACTCGTGCGCTTTCGTGAAGTCGACCGCGCTGACCGCGTTTTCAATTCGCTTTGGCCAAGACAAGCCGAGCGCAATCGGTAGCTTCATGTTCGGCGGTGAACACTGCGCCATAGTCGAGCCGTCGAAGAACTCAACCATCGAGTGCACGACCGACTGCGGGTGCACCGTCACTTCGATGCGATCGATTTCGATGCCAAACAAAAGATGCGCTTCGATTAGCTCGAGTCCCTTGTTGACCATGGTTGCCGAATTCGTCGTGACGACTTTTCCCATGACCCAGGTTGGGTGCGCGAGTGCTTGTTGCGGTGTGACGTCTGTGAGCTGTTCGCGAGTGAAGCCACGAAATGGTCCGCCGGATGCGGTCAAGATCAACTTGCGAACTTCGCGAGGCTCCCCCGCAAGCAGGCACTGAGCAAGTGCCGAGTGCTCGCTATCGACCGGAACTATTTGGCCACGCGCGGCGGCATCCGTGACAAGACGACCTCCAACAATCAAAGATTCTTTGTTGGCAAGCGCGAGGGTCTTGCCGGTGCGAAGAGTTGCCAAGGTCGGACCGAGCCCAATTGAGCCGGTGATGCCGTTGACCACGACATCGGCTTCGGTTTGTTCGACCAACTGGGTAGCC
>CAIKYE010000102.1 GCA_903831585.1 uncultured Micrococcales bacterium
CATAACCCTTGACTGCCTCAACGAGGTTTGGAATCAGGTCTGCGCGACGCTTGAGCTGAACGGTGATGTCGCTCCAAGCCTCGTCAACTCGAACGTTTAGACGAACGAGTGAGTTGTAGGTGCTCCATAGGTAAAGACCCAGGATGATGACGATGCCGATGACTACGAATAGTGTGATGTTTTCCATGGCTCAATCGTAAATGACCTCACCGACTTCGCAAGACCCTCGCCGCAATCTCTCGGCGAACACTCAGATTCGCGGGTGCCCCAAACAAGCGGGGATTTCACCTTAGACTTGGTCGAAATTCTTAAGGGGAACCATGGAAATCAAAAAGGCTCAGCTCGGAATAATCGGATCGATTCTCTTAATGTTTGGGACATTGGTACCCATTGTTAGCGTGCCGATTGCAGGCAGCCAAAACTACTTTCAAAATGGCAACGGCGGCGGTTTGATTGTTATAGCTCTCGGTTTGGCTGGGATTGCTTTTGTAGTAGCCAAGAAGTTTCAAGCTTTAATTCCTCTCGGAATAGCCACCGCGGCTTTGACTACGTTCACACTAGTTTCCGTGCTCATAAGGATCTCGGACGCAAAAAGCCAGCTTGAGGCGTCTCTCGAGGGCAACCCATTCGCTGGTTTAGCTGCAGGAATCATGAATTCTGTTCAAATTGAATGGGGCTGGCTTGTCCTCTATTTAGGCGCTGCAGCGTTAATTTCTTCAGGCGTCATGGCTCGACGTGAATCACAAAAGAGCGATGAACCACAGCCTCCACAAGACCGGATCTAGTGCCCCTAGTCGGACTCGAACCGACACTGAAACGATTTTAAGTCGTCTTCCTCTGCCATTGGGATATAGGGGCTAGATAAAAAGGGTGCCACATGGGCACCCTTTTATCGAAGTTTCTTTACTTCTTTTTGGGTGCTGCTTTTTTGGCAACAGGCTTGGCTGCAACCTTTTTAGCCACAACCTTTTTCGCAGGAGCCTTTTTGGCTGGAGCCTTCTTTGCCACTGGAGCTGCCGGAGCAGGTCGTGACGCAGAAGCCTCGAAGGCTAATCGAGGTGTGTGCGAAGCGGTGATCGAAGCGATGTCGCGACGAAGAACAATGTTCCAGAACCAACCTGAGAAGACGCGAATCTTGCGCTCCCACATTGGCATGGCCAGTCCGTGATAGCCGCGGTGCATCAACCAGGCAAGCAAACCCTTGACCGCAATCTTGCGCCACTGAAAGACACCGATGCCAATACCGAGACCCGCAACCGCACCGAGGTTCTTGTGATAGTAATTCTTCACTTCGCCACCACGAATGGTCGCCGCAATGTTCTTGGCAAGCAACTTGGCCTGGCGAACGGCGTGCTGGGCGTTAGGAACGCAGTATCCCCCGACGCCGTCACCCGAAAGGTCAGGGACCGCAGATACGTCACCGGCAGTCCAAGCGCCTTTGACAACCTTGTCGCCAGCTGCAACCTGTAGCGAAGCCTTGGCATAGATGCGACCGCGCTCATCCAATGGAAGGTCTGAGTTTGGAACGAACGGGTTGGCTTTCAC
>CAIKYE010000103.1 GCA_903831585.1 uncultured Micrococcales bacterium
ATAATCACGGTCTTTTTCTTCACCACTGTCATCACGACCCTGGCCGCCCCGTTCTTGGTTTCGCTCTACACGAGCGGCTGGAGCAGCGAACAACTCGCTCTTGCCACGGCCTTCGCCTACTGGTGTTTGCCGCAGCTTTTCTTCTATGGTCTCTACTCGTTGCTCGGCGAAGTTCTGAATGCGCGCAGCGCGTTCGGCCCATTCATGTGGGCGCCGGTATTAAACAACGTGGTGGCGCTAATCGGTCTGGTTGGTTACGTCATGGTTTTCGGTACCGACCCAACCGGCGAGCAGAGCGTTGCGTCTTGGTCGCAGTCACAGATTTCATGGATAGCCGGAACGGCCACGCTAGGCGTTATCGCGCAAGCGTTGATTCTCTTTGTTGCCTGGAAGCGCATCGGCATGAAGTTGTCGCTCAACTTCAAGTGGAGGGGATTTGGTTTGCGCCCGGCGCTCAAGGCGGCTTCTTGGTCTCTGGGAATGGTAGTCGCTACGCAAATCGGTGGCCTGGTTCAAACGGTGGTTGCATCGACCGCGGTTAGCGCGCGCAGCGATTCGATCGCGGTCGCCTCGGTTGCGGCAGCGGCAATCGCTTGGCTAATTTTTATGTTGCCGCATAGCGTCGCAACGGTTTCGATTGCAACCGCATACTTCACAAAGATGTCTGCGCACGTTCAAGAAAATCGCACCGACTTGTTGAAAGCAGATCTGGCTCAGGGATTGCGAACTATTTCACTAATTTCGGTTTTTGCGAGTGCACTGCTAATTGTGCTTGCCTATCCGGTGTCAAGAATTTTCATTGGCGAGTACGTTGGCACGGTCGCTCTGGCAAACGTTCTAATCGCTCTGATGATTGGCCTGTTGCCATTCAGTTTCGTCTTCATGATGCAACGCGCTTTTTATGCACTCGAAGACACCCGCACACCTTTCATCTTCACCTGCGTTCAGATTGCGCTGCATATCGCCGGTTCGATAACGATGTCGGTTTTGGTTTCGCGCGAGTCGTTGGTAGTTTCGCTTTCATTGGTGACCAGCGTGACGGTTTCGATTCAGGCGATTGTCGCCTACCTGTTCTTGCGTCGACGCATCGGTTCGCTCGGTGAGCACAAGATTGCGTCGAGCACAATCAAGTTCACCTTGGTTGCCGCGATTGCGGGGCTAGCCGGTTGGGGCACTCTCGAGCTGCTCGGAGGAACCGGCGAGGGCGCGTTCGCCATGAAGACGATTCTCAACTCTCTGGTTGCCGACGTTCTAGTTGGCTTGGCGATGTTGACCGTTTACCTGCTGTTGCTCAAGCTTTTGCGCGTTCGTGAGATCGAGGGCGCGGTGGCGAAGGCCATGGGAATACTGCGCCGCTAAAATTGGCTTTATCTAAGGGCAATCGCCCAATTCAAGGAGACCTCTTGCGCGACGTAATCATCATCGGTTCTGGGCCGGCTGGCTACACCGCGGCCATCTATACCGCCCGCGCGGGGCTAAAGCCGCTCATGATCGCTTCTTCGGTCGAAGCCGGTGGCGAGCTCATGAAGACCACCGATGTCGAAAACTTTCCGGGCTTTCCAGATGGCCTGATGGGCCCTGATCTGATGGCCAACATGCAGGCCCAGGCCGAGCGATTTGGCACCGAAATTCTCTTGGATGACGTCGTCGAGGTTGACCTCAAGGGCGACATCAAGATTGTGAAAACCGGAGCTGGCCAGACCTTCGAGGCCAAGACAGTGATTTTGGCAACCGGAGCCGCCTACCGCGAACTCGGTTTGCCAAGAGAAAAAGAACTCAGCGGCCACGGTGTCTCTTGGTGCGCCACTTGCGACGGCTTCTTCTTCAGAGAGAAGCTCATCGCGGTTGTCGGCGGCGGAGACTCGGCCATGGAAGAAGCCATGTTCTTGAGTCGCTTCGGAAGCAAGGTTTATCTGATTCACCGTCGCGATTCGTTCAAGGCATCGAAGACCATGCAAGAGCGCGTCATGGCGAACCCGAAAATCGAGATCGTCTATAACTCTGCTGTCGAAGAGCTTCTGGGGTCACCTAACCTAACCGGCGTGAAGCTTAAGAACACCGTTGACGGATCTGTCAGCGAACTTGCCATAGACGGGCTATTCATCGCAATCGGCTCTGACCCTCGCGTCTGGTTGGTTGAGAACCAACTCGCACTCACTAGCGAGAAGTTCATCCGGGTTGAGGGTCGAACCTCACTTACTAGCCTGCCTGGCGTTTTTGCCTGTGGCGATGTAATCGACCCAACCTACCGTCAGGCAATCACGGCCGCCGGATCCGGTTGTGTCGCGGCCCTAGATGCAGAACACTACCTAGCCGACCACTAGGTTTAAAAACAAGTTTAAAAACACGCTTCACAAGAGATCGAGGATAAAAATGGCAAAGAACGTAACCACCGCAAGCTTTCAAGCAGATGTGCTCGACAATGCCAAGCCGGTGTTGGTTGACTTCTGGGCCGAGTGGTGTGGACCATGCCGCCAGGTTTCGCCAATTCTCGACCAGCTATCGGCCGAATACGGCGACAAGATCGAGATCGTCAAGGTAAACGTTGACGAAGAACCGGGCCTTGCCCAGCAGTATGGCGTCACCGGAATTCCTGCTCTGCAGGTCTTCGAGGGTGGTCAGTTGGTCAAAGCTATGGTCGGTGCAAAGCCTAAGTTTGCGCTTGAGCAAGACCTAGCTCAGTGGCTACGCTAGGTCGATGCCAGAAACAAGTCCCACCCGCAGCAATAATTTTGACGGCTGGCTAGATTCCTATTCTGAGCGTGCCCACACCCTTTCGGTTTCTGAGGTTCGCGCTCTTTTCGCAGTAGTTTCGAGGCCCGAAGTGGTCTCGCTGGCCGGCGGCATGCCTTACGTCTCGGCCCTGCCCAAAGAGCTGCTGGCCAAGGCTTACGAGTCGATGATGGCAAAAAAGGGCGATCTGGCCATTCAATACGGCGGCGGCCAGGGCGATGCCGAACTGCGTGAGCAGCTGCGAGACATCATGGCGATCGAGGGCATCCATGCCTCACCAGACGATTTGGTTGTTACCACCGGCTCTCAGCACGCGCTAGATCTGGTTGCCGGCCTGTTTCTCGACAAGGGTGACGTGGTTCTCGCCGAGGGCCCTTCTTATGTTGGCGCTATCGGAATCTTTAGGCACTACGAGGCTCACATCGAGCACGTCTTCACAGACGACGACGGCATTTCGCCGGTGGCCCTGCAAGAGGCCATCGACAGAATGAAGGCTCAGGGTCGACGAATCAAGTTTCTCTACCTCGTGCCAAATTTCGCTAACCCGTCGGGCGTAACGCTCGCAAAAGAACGTCGCCCACAAATCATTGAGATCTGTCAGCGCGAGCACATTCTGATTCTCGAAGACAACCCATACGGCCTGCTCTATTTCGACAAGCCGGTGCCAGATGCACTTCGAAGCATGGATGACAATGTCATCTACCTGGGCTCATTCTCAAAAATTCTTGCCCCAGGTTTTAGGGTCGGCTACGTGTTAGCGCCACCGGCGCTGCGCGACAAAATTGTTTTGGCTCAAGAGTCTGCGCTTCTTTGCCCGTCGATGTTTTCTCAGATGATGATCAGTGAATATCTCTCTGTCGCCGACTGGAGAAAACAGGTTGACACATTCCGCGGGGTTTACCGCGAACGCCGCGACGCCGCACTCGATGCGATGAGCGAGTATCTACCAAATTTGCGAACCACTAAACCCGATGGTGGTTTCTACCTCTGGGTCACTCTGCCCGATGGAATCGATTCGAAGGCGATGCTTCCGCTCGCGGTTAAAGAACTTGTTGCATACACACCCGGCACCGCATTCTTCGGGGACGGTACCGGCCAGCAGCACTTGAGAATTTGCTATAGCTATCCGACCCCCGAACGCATCAAACTGGGCATCAAGCGTTTGGCTACCGTGATCAACTTGCAAACCGAATTAATTGAAACGTTCGGCAAGAAGAAGTAGGCAGAGATGATTTCAAAGGGTAA
>CAIKYE010000104.1 GCA_903831585.1 uncultured Micrococcales bacterium
CGGCCACTTTCTTTAATCAGGCCTGGCGAGCGAAAGAACTTAAGCCGGGTTCGCGCGGATTATTTGCCGGCAAAATATCGAGCTACCAGGGCAAGTTGCAACTGAGCCACCCAGACTATGAACTCTTCGCAGAAGACATCGACGAGGCAGATGCCAAGCGCTGGGCTGAGTTGCCGATTCCGATTTACCCCGCGTCATCGAAAGTCACCACCTGGATGATCGGGCGCGCGATTGGGGTTTTGCTCGACGTGATGCCTGCGATTGTCGAAGAGCTGCCGGCACAAGTGGTCGAAGCAAATAACCTGCTCTCGCTCGAAGAGGCGATTCGTTACGTTCATCGGCCAGAGAACGATTCTCAATGGCAAGCCGCCAGAGACACATTGCGTTTTCACGAGGCCTTCTTGCTGCAGGCGACTCTGCTCAAGCGCAGAAGCGAAAATGCAACCATCACCACGACTCCGCGAATTGCGGGGGAGTTATTGGCCGGATTCGATGCCAACCTACCCTTCACCCTCACAGCCGGTCAGGTGACAATCGGCAACGAGCTTCTTGAAGATCTAGCCCAGGAACACCCGATGCATCGCATGCTGCAGGGCGAGGTCGGTTCGGGAAAGACCCTGGTTGCCGTTCGAGCAATGCTCGCCGTTGCCGAGAGTGGCGGCCAATCGGCCTTGCTTGCCCCAACCGAGGTTCTTGCCGCCCAGCACATTCGCTCTATTCGAAAGACTCTCGGCGATGACCTTGCCGACAAGCTGGGCCTGACCTTGCTAACCGGGCAACTCGGCACCGCCGATCACAAACGCGCGCTCTTGCAAATCGTCAGCGGTAAGGCTCAGATCGTGGTTGGCACGCACGCGCTGATTTCTGCGAAGGTCGAATTCTTTGACCTCGGCTTAGTGGTCATTGATGAGCAGCATCGCTTCGGTGTTGAACAGCGCGAGGCTTTGCGGCTCAAGGGCAAGAAGCCGCCGCACGTGCTCACCATGACGGCAACACCGATTCCTCGAACTCTTGCGGTCAGCGTCTTTGGTGATCTCGATATTTCGACACTCGCCGAGCTACCGGCAGGTCGCCAGCCGATTACCACTCACGTGGTTACTCAGTCGCAGGCTTCGCTGGTCTCAAGAACTTGGGCTCGTATTGCCGAAGAGGTCGCCAACGGGCGACAGGCTTTTGTGGTTTGCTCGCGCATTGACGACAGCGAAACGGCGAGCGAAGAAGAAGCCTCGCTCGAGGTCGAAGATGATGAACTCGAACTCTTCGAAAAGCGGCCGCCCTTGGCAACGGTGGTCGGCATCACATCGGCGCTTCGCGAGGTTGAGTCGCTGAAGAGTTTGCGCATCGAGATGTTGCACGGTCGAATGTCAAGCGAAGAAAAAGATGACGTGATGAACCGATTCGCAAATCGAGAGATCGACGTGTTGGTTTCAACAACCGTCATCGAGGTTGGTGTTGATGTTCCTAACGCAACTGTGATGGCAGTGATTGATGCCGATCGATTCGGCATCAGCCAATTGCATCAG
>CAIKYE010000105.1 GCA_903831585.1 uncultured Micrococcales bacterium
AGATCTGCTTTCAACAAGTCGGTGCGATTTTCTTGAACGTGCGCAGACATTTTTGTGAAGTATGCGGTTGCAATCGATACCGTCGCGACGCTATGCGGCAACATAAAAATCAGCCAAGCGATTGCCGCTGCCGCAACCGAGGCGACCGCGATCGAATCGCTGCGCGCGCTAACCGCGGTCGATGCAACCACCGTTTGAACCAGCCCACCGATTTGGGTTGCGACTACCATTCCCAAAGACCAAGAAGCCGCCTTGAGCGCCGGGCGCAAACCAAATCCCCTCCACTTGAAGTTGAGCGACAACTTCATGCCGATGCGCTTCCAGGCAACAAAGAGAATCAACGCTTGCGCAATAACGCCTAGCGTGGCCGTTCCGGCAATCCATGAAATCTGTGACTGCGACCAAGATGCAACGCTCTGCTCGCCCGTTGGGTCTGTACCGAAAACCATGACGTAACCAACCAGACCGATTAGCGCCACCACATTGTTTAATACCGGCGCCCACATGAACGGGCCGAACGCGCTGCGCGCATTCAGCACTTCGCCGAGCAACGAGTAGAGGCCATAGAAAAACAACTGCGGCAAACACCAGTAAGCGAAGGCCGTGGCAAGAGCGAGTTGCTCGCTGCTCCAGCCGCTCGTGTAAAGCGAAACCAAGAACGGCGCGGCCAGGGTCGTTATGACAGTGGTGAAGAAAAAGACCGTGATTATGAAGGTCAACAGCTTGTCGACATAACCCTTGCCGCCGTCGAGGTGGGCCCTAGCCCGCACAATCTGGGGCACGAGCACCGCCTGAAGCACTCCTCCGACGATGATTGCGTAGACGTTGTTAGGTAGCTGATTGGCGACACCAAAGGCGTCGGCTGCGTTGGTGGTAACACCGATAACCATCGCCAGCATCACCGATCTAGCAAAACCCAGAATTCTAGAGATGACGGTGCCGCTGGCCATTACCAGCGAAGACCTAACCACGCTCAATCGGTTACTCGATTCTTGCGACGCTTGGCCAGAGTTCGAACCAGACCCAGCGTTGTCAAAACTGAAACCATCGCGGTAAAGGCAACGATGATGTTGGTCTCGACATCGGCATTGACATTCACTTTTATAAACGCCTGTTCATTAAGTCGAACGCCAGAAAAACTCTCGAGCCAAACAACAAGATCGACTCTGCCAACGCCGGTTGCTTGAACCGGAAGTTTCGCCGTCACGGTGGTTAGCCCGGGAATCTTCACTTCGATTGCCGCCGGTATTACGAGTCGGCCGTTGGTTGCAATCGCGTGCATGTGCACGGTCACGTCTTCGGCATAATCGTTTTGAATTCGCACCGGAATGTTTGAAGAGGTGGCAAGCAGATTGATTGCCGAGCCTGGCACGAAGTGCACCCTCGGATAGTCGGTCGGTATTGCGGTTGCTTGAGAGGCGTTAGCTGCCGAACCAGAGAACAGCAGAATCGAAAGCGCTGCGAGCATCGCTAAAGTTTTTCTGATCACTCTTCGGCCCTCGCCCACTCGATTACCTTGCGCGCGAGCTTCTTTTCATTTTCATGTGTGAGCTGTTTTTCGAGCTCGTCGAGCGCAAACCATTGCACATCGACAGCCTCGTGATCGGGATCGTTTTCGATTGAGAGTTCGCCACCGACTTGTTGAAGCAGAAAGTGGTGCACGGTTTTTACAATCGTTTTTTCCGGAGTCTGAAATTCGTAGACGATATCGCCAAGATGTTCGAGAACCTCGGCGACGAGCCCGGTCTCTTCTGCAATTTCTCGAACGGCGGCTTGTTCGCTTGTTTCGTCGCCCTCGGGGTGACCCTTTGGAACGCACCAGTCGATTCGCCCACCGCGATTTAGTCGACCGATGAGTGCAACTCGGAAGCTGCCGTCTGAGCAGAGCACGAATCCCCCGGATGACGTTTCGGCGACCCTCGGTCGAGGGGTGCCCGGCTGCCGTTCGCTCATAAAGCAAAGTTTAAGCCTTCGGCCAGAGCGAACCCTGTGGCACGATTGACAGCATGCAGTCTGTGGCCGAAGCCCTGGCGAATCTAGAGAAGACAGTCGATTCGCCACTTTTCGTCGCGCTCGGCGAAAGATTCACAGCGGCCGGTCACGAACTCGCCCTGGTAGGCGGCCCGGTTCGAGACGCCTTTCTCGGTCGGCACTCGCCAGACCTCGATTTCACCACAACGGCTACCCCAGACGAGATTCTGGCAATCATCAAGCCGATCGTCGATGCCCACTGGGATATCGGTCGCGAATTTGGCACAATCGGCGCTCGAGTTGGCGACGACCAGATCGAAATCACGACCTATCGCGCTGACAAGTATGCGGTAGATAGCCGCAAGCCCGAGGTTGCTTTTGGCAAAGACCTCACCGCCGATCTCCTTCGACGCGATTTCACCGTCAACGCGATGGCGCTGCGGTTGCCCGAAAAGGTTTTTGTCGATCCGTTCAACGGGCTTCGAGACCTCATGGATGGCGTGCTTCGCACCCCAGGCAAGCCAGAAGACTCGTTCAGCGATGACCCGTTGCGAATGATGCGCGGCGCACGCTTTGCCGCGCAACTCGAGTTTGAAATCGAACCCGAGACCTTCGACGCAATGCGTTCGATGGCCGACCGCATCGAGATCATCAGCGCAGAGCGCATCCATGATGAATTCGTCAAGTTGATCAAGGGCAAGAACCCGCGCCTCGGCCTCGAGGTTTTGGTTGACTCTGGTCTGGCTGCGCGCGTGCTGCCCGAACTGCCAGCGCTCAAACTCGAGGTCGATGAACACCACCACCACAAGGATGTTTTCGAGCACACCCTGACCGTTGTCGATCAGGCGATTGACTATGAAAAGGATTACGGTCTCGAAGCCGACTTCGTGCTGCGTTTTGCCGCGCTGATGCACGACATCGGCAAGCCGGCAACCCGCAAACTCGAGCCGGGTGGCGGGGTCTCGTTCTATCACCACGATTTGGTTGGCGCGAAACTCGCGAAGAAGCGCATGCAGGCGCTCAGGTTTGATAACGACACCATCAAGTCGGTGACGCTTTTGATAGAGCTGCACCTGCGCTTCTTTGGTTACAGCGATCAGGCCTGGACTGACTCGGCTATCCGTCGCTATGTGCGCGACGCCGGCGATCAGCTGATGCGCCTGCACGCCTTGACCCGAGCCGACGTAACCACTCGAAACAAGCGCAAGGCCGACCGGTTGTCGCATGCCTATGACGATCTTGAGCAGCGCATCGCACTGCTTGCCGAACAGGAACAGCTCGACTCAATGCGCCCAGACCTGAGCGGTGAAGACATCATGCGCATCCTTGATTTGAAGCCGTCTCGCGATGTGGGCGAGGCCTATAACTACCTGCTCGAACTTCGCATAGAGGAGGGTCCGCTCGGCCCTGATGAGGCAGAAAAGCGCTTGCTCGCCTGGTGGTCGGCAAGGTAGAGTAGTCAGGTTGCCCTCTGTGGCAACGTGCAAAACCCTCCTGTCATGGAAATCCCATGACCGTTCTAGTCCGAAGGAGGTGGGTTAGTCATGCACAAATACGAGCTAATGGTAATTCTCGATGCAGCAATCGACGAGCGCACTGTAGCTCCAAGTCTCGACAAGTTCCTCAACGTAATTCGCAATGGTGCAGGCACCATTGACAGCGTTGATATCTGGGGCCGCCGTCGCTTGGCATATGAAATCAACAAGAAGACCGAAGGCATCTATGTCGTCGTCAACATGCACGCCAACTCAGCAGACGTAATCGAGCTCGACCGTCAGTTGAAGATCTCTGAGGCAGTTATGCGCACCAAGGTGTTGCGTGCCGATGAAGCCGTTTTCAGCATCAAGCCAGTTGAGGTTCCTGAGGTTTCGGCCGAAGAAGCAGCAGCAGAGAAGCCAGCACGCAAGGCTCCTGCGAAGGCTAAAGCAGAGGCTAACTAGTCATGGCCGGTGAAGTTGTCGTAACCATCGTTGGAAACCTCGGTGGCGACCCTGAATTGCGCTACACCCAGGGTGGAATCGCAGTGGTAAGTGTGAACGTCGGTTCGACTCCTCGCACATACAACCGCACCACAAACGTCATGGAAGACGGCGAGACCGTATGGGTTCGCTGCACAGCATGGCGCGAAGTGGCAGAAAACGTGGCACAGTCACTGACCAAGGGCACCCGCGTAGTTGTTACCGGTCGTCTAAAGGCACCTAACGCTTACCAGAGCGCATCGGGTGAGGCTCGCGCTTCGCTCGAACTCGAGATCGATGAGATTGGCCCATCGTTGCGTTACGCAACCACAGCCATCACTCGCCGCGCTCGCGAAGCAGGAGCCGGTGGAGCTGGAGCACCAGCCATGACCTCAACCGACCCATGGGGCGACGCTCCAAAGTCAGCGCCAGCATCTTCTGACGGAGGCTGGGCAAACCCAGGCGCCGGCTCAGCAGGCGCAGACGAAACCCCTTTCTAACCAAAACTTTTTAATTAAGGAGTATCAAATGGCAGTTCTAAAAGGCGAGAAGCGCAAGCCAAATCGCAATGCAAAGAACGCGAAACTTGCACCGGTTAAGTTCATCAAGGTTGGACTAATCGACTACAAAGACATCGCAACCCTTCGCAAGTTCGTTTCAGACCGCGGCAAGATTCGTTCTCGCCGCATCACTGGCGTCTCTGTTCAAGAGCAGCGCCTCATCGCCAAGGCCGTAAAGAACGCACGCGAGATGGCTCTAATGCCATACGCCGGTGCGGGCCGCTAAGGAGTAAAAGAATGTCAAAACTAATTCTGACCAACGAGGTAACAGGCCTCGGCTCAGCTGGCGATGTCGTCGAGGTAAAGAACGGTTACGCACGTAACTACCTTCTTCCTCGCGGATTCGCAATCGTATGGAGCAAGGGTGGCGAGAAGCAGGTCGATTCGATCAAGGCAGCTCGCAGCGCTCGCGCTCTAGCAACCGTTGAAGAAGCACAGACCCTCAAGGCACGTCTAGAAGAGAAGGCAATTCGCCTTATCGTCAAGGCTGGCGTCGGTGGTCGTTTGTTCGGCGCAGTTAAGACCGCAGATGTCGTAGCAGCAGTAACTGCCGCTGGCATCGGTGAGCTTGACAAGAAGAAGGTTGAAATCACCGCACCAATTCGTTCGACCGGTGAGCACATCGCAACCGTTCGTTTGACCAGTGACGTGGTTGCAAAGATCACTCTTCAGGTTGTCGGCAAGAAGTAATTCTTCGACCAAAACTCGACAAGAAACGGGCTCCCAACGGGGCCCGTTTTTTGCATTAAATCGACAGCAAAAACACGCTCAAGTTTCGACTCTTTCTTGAAAGTTAAACGCGGCTGAACACCGCATAAATAAAGGGCGCGACAGCCGTGTGGATGGTCAGGAATTTGCGAAATTCGGAGGTAGAATTTAAGCGTTAGCAACCCCGAAAGTTAGTCGCTTTTTGAGCGCATTTCTGTGGGCCTAATCCAGCAAAAAGGAGCTTCAAACCGATATGTCGACCCCAGAAAATACTTACGACTCAAGCAACATCCAAGTTCTCGAAGGGCTTGAGGCCGTTCGCAAACGCCCCGGAATGTACATCGGCTCCACTGGTCCCCGTGGTCTTCACCACCTCGTTTATGAAATCGTCGACAACTCTGTTGACGAAGCACTCGCCGGTCACTGTGACGCGATCGACATCACCATCACCAAGGATGGTTGGATTCGCGTAACCGACAACGGTCGAGGAATTCCGGTTTCGGTTCACCCGACCGAGGGCATCTCAACACTCGAAGTTGTCCTAACTGTTCTTCACGCCGGTGGAAAATTCGGCGGTGGTGGCTACGCGGTATCGGGTGGCTTGCATGGCGTGGGCGCATCGGTGGTTAACGCTCTCTCAACCGAACTTCGCGCAGTCGTTGCTCGCGAGGGTCACCTTTGGACTCAGCAGTTCAAGATGGGTGTGCCGACCGCACCAATCAAAAAGGGACCGAAGTCAGACACCACCGGAACCGTAATTGAGTTCTTGGCCAACGCGGATATTTTTGAGACAGTCGAGTACGACTATGAAACTTTGCGTCAGCGTTTTCAGCAGATGTGTTTCTTGAACAAGGGTTTGCAGATCAGTTTGTTCGACGAGCGCAGCGGTCGCGAAGATTCATATCTTTATGAGCGCGGTTTGCAAGATTACGTCGAATATTTGAACTCGACGAAAAAGTCTGACGTGGTTAATCAAGAGATTATTTCTTTCGAAACCGAAACCAAAGAGAAGAATCTCTCGGTTGAGATCGCGATGCAGTGGACAAACGGTTACAACGAATCGGTTCACACCTACGCCAACACAATCAATACTCACGAGGGTGGAACCCACGAAGAGGGTTTTCGTGCGGCGCTAACCTCACTCTTGAATAAGTACGCTCGTCAAACAAACCTGCTGAAAGAAAAAGACGAAAATCTAACCGGAGACGACTGCCGCGAGGGCTTGACCGCCGTAATCTCGGTGAAGATCGCAGAGCCGCAGTTCGAGGGTCAAACCAAGACCAAGCTGGGCAACACCGAGGTTAAGGCCTTTGTGCAAAAGGTAGTTAACGAGCAACTCGGTGACTGGCTAGAGCGCAACCCAAACGTCGCCAAAGACATCGTGCGCAAGGCAATTCAGGCCGCTTCGGCTCGCCAAGCGGCCCGAAAGGCCCGCGAAGCCACTCGCCGCAAGGGCTTGCTTGAGTCAGGCGGCATGCCCGGCAAGCTTCGCGACTGCTCGAGCCGTGACCCGGTTCGCTCAGAGATCTACATAGTTGAGGGTGACTCGGCCGGTGGTTCGGCAATGCGCGGGCGTGACCCAGAGACCCAGGCGATCTTGCCGCTGCGCGGAAAGATCTTGAACGTCGAGCGCGCGCGTCTCGACCGCATGCTCGCCAACACAGAAGTTCAGGCGATCATCACAGCTTTCGGAACCGGCATCGGCGAAGAGTTCGACATCAACAAAGCTCGCTATCACAAGTGCGTCTTGATGGCCGATGCCGATGTTGATGGTCAGCACATTCGAACATTGCTGTTGACCTTCTTGTATCGGCACATGCGTCCGCTAATTGATCACGGATTCGTTTATCTTGCGCAGCCACCGTTGTTTCGCATTAAGTGGTCAAACGCTCCGCACCAATATGTTTACAGCGATGAAGAGCGCGACCGAGCCCTAGTCACGGGTCAAGAAGCCGGAAAGAAGATTCCGAAAGAAAACTCGATTCAGCGTTACAAGGGTCTTGGCGAAATGGACTACGACGAGCTATGGGATACCACCATGGATCCGGCGAAGCGCACTTTGCTTCAGATAACTCTTGATGACGCAGCGCGTGCCGACGCAATTTTCAGCACACTGATGGGTGATGACGTAGAAGCGCGTCGAACCTTTATTCAGCAGAACGCAAAAGACGTTCGCTTCCTCGACATCTAAAAGCGATAAAGGCAGACGACTAATGGCAGACGAAGAAGTAACCACAACACCACACGACAACATCGAGCAGGTCGACCTCCAGGTCGAAATGCAGCGAAGCTATCTCGACTATGCGATGAGCGTTATCGTTGGTCGCGCTCTGCCTGATGTTCGCGATGGTCTCAAGCCGGTGCACCGTCGTGTGATTTACGCGATGTATGACGGTGGCTATCGCCCAGACAAGCAGTTCAGCAAGTGCTCACGTGTCGTCGGTGACGTAATGGGTCAGTTTCACCCGCACGGCGATGGCGCGATTTATGACACCCTGGTTCGCCTAGTTCAAGACTGGAACCTTCGCTACCCGCTGGTGAACGGCCAGGGAAACTTCGGCTCACCGGGCAACGACCCAGCCGCTGCCCCTCGTTATACCGAGTGCCGCATGGCCACCCTTGCCCTCGAGATGGTTCGAGACATCGACGAGAACACCGTTGATTTTCAAGACAACTACGACGGCCGCACGCAAGA
>CAIKYE010000106.1 GCA_903831585.1 uncultured Micrococcales bacterium
GCTCGCAACAGAACTTCAGCGACGCTCGTACGGAAGATCGATATATGTGCTTGACGAACCGACAACGGGTTTGCACTTCGAAGACGTTCGCAAGTTGCTACTGGTACTCAACGGTTTAGTCGAAAAGGGAAACACCGTTATCGTCATCGAGCACAACCTCGATGTGATTAAGTGCGCCGACTGGGTAATCGATCTAGGCCCAGAGGGCGGTGCCGGTGGTGGCGAGATCCTCGCAATCGGAACCCCGGAGCAGGTAGCTAAATCGACTAAGAGTTTCACGGGCAAGTTCTTGAAAGAGACGCTGGCGAGCTAGCCGATGTCTGACGAGCTGAGCTTCAGACCAAAGACCTCCGAGATTCCAACGGAGCCAGGTGTTTACCGTTGGTTCGATAAAACCGGGCGAGTTCTTTATGTCGGTAAGGCCAAGAATCTCAGGGCCAGGCTAAGCAGCTACTTTGCCCCTCTGGATAGCCTGCACGAGCGAACCAGGCGCATGGTGACCAATTCGGCAGATGTTCAATGGACGATTGTTAAGTCCGAGTATGAGGCTCTGCAGCTCGAGTTTCAGTGGATAAAGGAGTTCTCGCCACCGTTTAACGTGCGCTTCAAAGATGACAAGTCGTATCCCTACTTGGCTATTTCGACAGCCGAGGCGGTACCCAGAGCTTTCATTACGAGAAATCGAGAACTGTCTGGACTCAAGTATTTCGGGCCTTATACAAATGCCTGGGCGATTCGAGAGACACTCGACACCCTGCTCAAGGTCTATCCGATTCGAAGTTGCAGCAGCGGAGTATTTAATCGCGCCAAGAGCGCGAATCGAGCCTGCCTGCTTGCCGACATAGGCAAGTGCAGTGCCCCGTGCGTAGAGAGAATTGACAAGGATTCACACAAAAAGTTGGCTAATGAATTTGCCGACTTCATGGGTGGCGGCGACACGAAACACATTGAGTCTCTGCGTTCTCGCATGCAGACGGCCAGCGATGAACAGCACTACGAACGAGCCGCCAAGTTGCGAGACAACATTGAAGCCCTCGAGACCGTTCTCGAGAAGAGCACAGTGGTCTTTAACGATCAGACCGACGCCGACCTGTTCGCCATCGCCGATGACGAACTAGCGGCTGCGGTGCAGTTGTTCATAGTTAGGGGCGGCAGAATCCGTGGAGTTCGAGGATGGGTTGTCGACAAAGAGCTCGAGCGCGATCTGCCAGAGCTAGTCGAATACGTGATTCAAAACGTCTACACAGCATCAAAGCGTGGTGCCGACTCCGAGATTCCAAAGGAAATAATCGTTCAGGCGACGCCACTTGACCTTGGCGCGCTGCAGAGGTGGCTAACTGAGCTTCGAGGAGCAAAAGTAGACATTAGGGTCGCGCAGAGAGGCGACAAGCGAGCGCTTCAAGAGACAGCGATGAAGAATGCGCAGCACGCGCTTGCGCTCTACAAATCTCGCAGAAGCACCGATTTCACCGCCAGGGCCGATGCGCTCGCTGGAATTCAAAAGGCTCTAAATCTTGATGATGCTCCTTTGCGCATTGAGTGCTTCGACGTAAGCCACCTTGCCGGCACCGACGTCGTTGCCTCGATGGTGGTCTTCGAAGATGGTTTGGCCAAGAAAGACCAGTACCGCAGATTCTCAATCTCTGAAACCACTGACGACACCGACTCGATCTATCAGGTCTTGATGAGGCGCTTGAAGTATTTGAAAGCGCCAGAGACTGATGCCGAAGCCGATCCCACCAAATTCTCTTACCGTCCTAATCTCTTGATTGTCGATGGGGGTCAACCTCAGGTGAGTGCGGCTATTCGCGCACTGGCAGACTCTGGTATCTCTGACTTGGCCGTATGCGGAATTGCCAAGCGATTAGAAGAGATTTGGCTGCCCGGCGAGAGCTTTCCGGTCATTTTGCCGAGGGCGACTGACGAACTCTTCTTGCTGCAGCGCATTCGTGATGAGGCCCATAGATTTGCCATAACTTACCAGCGGGCAAAGCGCTCATCGGCAATAGGTTCGACACTTTCTGAAATCGATGGTCTTGGCGACAAACGTGTGGCCGCCCTCTTGAAACACTTCGGTTCGGCCAAGCGATTGCGCCTGGCCACCGTCGAGGAGATTTCTGAGGTGGCAGGCATTGGCAAGGCTCTGGCCCAACAGATTGCTAGTGTTTTGAATCCAACAGATTCGTAACACGGGCGTGTCGCGAAGAGATAAACTCGCTTCGACACGCCGAAGGGGAAACATGAACGAGGAACGAAAGCACGAACTGCTCATCGTTACTGGCATGTCAGGCGCGGGTCGGTCTACCGTAGGCAATGCTCTCGAAGACCTTGGCTGGTATGTAGTAGACAACCTGCCTCCGCAAATGCTTGGCCCAATCGCCGATTTGTTCACCATGACCAAGGCAAGGCTTCCGAAGCTCGCCGTGGTCATTGATGTTCGCGGTGGCGAATTCTTTGGCGAACTTCATGACAATTTGTCGCAGATGAGAGTCAGAAACCTTAATTTGCGTTTGCTCTTTCTCGAAGCCACAGACTCGGCATTGGTTAAGAGATTCGAGCAGGTTCGAAGACCGCATCCTCTTCAAGAAGACGGAACGATTCTCGATGGTATTGCCGCCGAAAGAAACAGGCTGGTCAGCCTGCGTGAATCTGCAGATGTGATTATCGACACAAGCGAGCTCAATGTTCATCAACTGAGCAACAAAATCACGGATAGCTTCTCACTTGAAGAGAGCAAGAAGCTTCACGTCACGGTCATGAGCTTCGGATTCAAATACGGTCTTCCGACAGACGCCGACCTAGTTGCTGATATGCGTTTCATTCCTAATCCGTTTTGGGAGGAATCGCTTCGCCCGTTCACGGGTGAGGATCGCAACGTTAGCAACTACGTTCTTGGAGCAGAGGGAGTCGAAGAGTTCATTGAGAACTATCTCGCGGCTCTTCGCCCGGTGCTCAAGGGATACACAAATGAAAACAAGAGATACGCAACAATCGCAATTGGTTGCACGGGCGGAAAGCACCGCTCGGTAGCGGTCAGCAAGAAGATTGCAACAGAATTGGCAAAGTTTGATGATGTAGCGGTGAGTTTGAAACACCGCGACCTTGGAAGGGAATAGCGATGGCGCTAACTTCAGATGTCAAAGACGAACTAGCTCGGGTAGAGGTGACCAAGAGCTCGACACGAGTTGCTGAGCTCTCTGCAATTCTGCGATTCGCCGGCGGCCTGCACCTAATCAGCGGGCGCATCGTGATTGAGGCCGAGGTCGATGCCGCAGCGATTGCCCGTCGCATTCGAAAGGACCTCATGGAGGTACTTGGAATCGAAAGCGAACTTGCGGTAATCGCGCCGAGTGGAATAAGACGCTCGAGCAGATACCAGGTGCGCGTAATAGCCCAGGGAGACCTGCTTGCTCGCCGAGCAGGACTCATCGACCCGAAGGGTCGGCCGGTTCGGGGTCTTCCAGCCCATTTAGTTTCTAGCACCATTCAAGAGGCGCAGGCCCTATGGAGAGGTGCTTTCTTGGCGCACGGATCACTAACCGACCCGGGTCGTTCGGCTTCGTTAGAGATCACTGCACCGGGCAACGAGGCCGCTATGGCGCTAGTTGGCGTTGCCAGAAGACTCGGCGTCTCGGCGAAGGCTCGCGAGGTAAGGGGAGTTCACCGCGTGGTTGTGCGTGACGGTGAAGCAATTGCCGCGATGCTCACCCAGATGGGAGCACACAGCAATGTTCTCAAATGGGAAGAAGCCCGACTCAGGCGAGAGGTGCGTGCCACTGCAAATCGACTAGCCAACTTCGATGACGCGAACTTGCGCAGATCTGCTCAGGCAGCCGTCGCCGCTGGTGCACGAGTAAAACGTGCACTAGAAATTCTCGGCACCGACATTCCAGAGCATCTTCGCTACGCCGGCGAGTTGCGATTGAAATTCAAGGATGCCAGCCTCGACGAGCTTGGACATCACGCCAATCCGCCGATGACGAAGGACGCCGTAGCCGGTCGAATCAGAAGACTTCTGGCAATGGCCGACAAAAAGGCCGAAGAACTTGGAATTCCGGCTACCGACGCAGACCTACCCGAAGACCTAGACGACTAAACAGGAATAACCACAGCTTTTGAAAGTTACATTAAACTGAGGAGCAAAACTATGAGCAACTACACACTTCCAGACCTAACCTACGATTACGGATCGCTTGAGCCTTACATCTCGGGCAAGATCATGGAGCTGCATCACAGCAAGCACCACGCCGCATACGTTGCCGGTATCAACGGAGCATTGGCAGCGCTCGAAGAAGCTCGAGAGAAGAACGACTTCGCAAACATCAACAAGTTGCAGAAAGACCTCGCCTTTCACCTTGGTGGACACATCAATCACTCAATTTTCTGGAAGAACCTAACTCCAGACACAGAGGGTCGCCCAGAGGGCGAGCTTGCAGCTGCGATCACAGAGTTCTTTGGCTCATTTGAAGCCTTCCAAGCCCACTTCAATGCAACCGCATTGGGTATTCAGGGTTCGGGCTGGGCATTTCTTGCCTGGGATTCACTCGGAGAGCGCTTAGTCATCGAGCAGCTTTATGACCAGCAGGGCAACGTCGCGCCAGCGACCATTCCGGTCTTGATGCTGGACATGTGGGAGCACGCCTTCTACCTCGATTACTTGAACGTCAAGGGCGACTATGTGAAGGCCTTCTGGAGCATCGTCTCTTGGGGCGACGTGCAGGCTCGTTTCGAGGCGGCTCGCAAGCAAACAAAGGGTCTGCTGCTAGGCTAGGCCTAGATTTTCCACCCGATGATGCGTGGTAAACCCCCGTCTACCGCGCCGATACTGGTGGCGCCCAATCATCTGGAGATCAAATGGCTACTCGCGTAGGAATCAATGGTTTTGGCCGAATTGGCCGCAATTACCTTCGAGCAGAGCTCGCCAAGGGCACAGAGCTTGAGATCGTTGCCGTGAACGACCTGAGCGACCCGGCCTCACTGGCCCACCTTTTGAAATATGACTCTGTCACCGGGCGACTAGCTCAAGAGATCACTGTCGATGGCCAGAACATTATCGTCGGCGGAAACGTAATCAAGGTTCTTGCCGAGCGCGATCCTGCCAACCTTCCATGGGGTGAGCTTGGGGTTGACATCGTTATCGAATCGACTGGTCGCTTCACCGA
>CAIKYE010000107.1 GCA_903831585.1 uncultured Micrococcales bacterium
CCTGGAACCATCAGCGAGATCAAGCCTGAGAGCGGCAAGCTAACCGTTCTCGTTTCACTGTTCGAGCGCGAGACTCCTGTTGAGTTGAGCTTCGATCAGGTTGGCTCACTGAACTAACCCCTAGAGATTTACAAAGAGTTCCACAACAACAAAAGGAATAATCAAATGGCACCGAAGAAAAAGATCACCGGAATGATCAAGCTTCAGATCCAGGCGGGCGCTGCTAACCCAGCACCACCGATCGGACCTGCGCTAGGTCAGCACGGCGTGAACATTATGGAGTTCTGCACCGCGTACAACAACGCAACTGCAGATCAGCGCGGAAACGTAATTCCAGTGGAAATCACTGTTTACGAAGACCGTTCATTCACCTTCGTATTGAAGACCCCACCTGCAGCTGAACTCATCAAGAAGGCAGCGAATGTGCAGAAGGGTTCGTCAACCCCACACACCGTGAAGGTTGCACACCTCTCGAAGGATGCGCTCTACAAGATTGCTGAGCAGAAGATGTCTGACCTCAACGCCAACGATGTTGACGCTGCGGCGAAGATCATCGCTGGGACTGCCCGCAGCATGGGCATCACCGTCGACGCATAAGCAATAAAAACAAAACAATAGAAGTCGTGGGAGGATCGCGCGCGATCTGTATAACCACAACTGTGACCAAAGAAAAGGAATAACAGAATGGCAAAGCGCTCAAAGGCCTACCAGGCCGCATCAGCTCTCATCACAGAGGGCAAGTTCTACACACCAGCCGAGGCAGTAACTATCGTTCGCGAGACTGGCTCAAAGAAGTTTGACTCAACCATCGAGGTTGCGCTCAAGCTCGGTGTTGACCCTCGCAAGGCCGACCAGATGATCCGTGGAACCGTATCGCTTCCAAACGGAACTGGAAAGACCGCCCGCGTTATCGTGTTTGCAACCGGTGCAGCGGCTGAAGCTGCACTTGCAGCTGGCGCTGACGAAGTCGGTGGCGACGAGCTAATCGAGAAGGTAGCCGCAGGCTGGACAGCTTTCGACTCAGCAGTATCGACCCCAGAACTCATGGGCAAGGTCGGTCGCCTAGGAAAGGTGCTTGGTCCTCGTAACCTAATGCCAAACCCTAAGACCGGAACCGTAACCCCAGACGTTGCCAAGGCAGTTACTGACATCAAGGGCGGAAAGATTGAGTTCCGCATCGACAAGCAGTCGAACCTTCACTTCATTATCGGTAAGGCATCATTCACCAAGGAGCAGCTAGGTCAGAACCTAGAGACCGCGCTTGACGAAGTTATGCGTTTGAAGCCATCTAGCTCAAAGGGCCGTTACCTAATGAAGGCCGCACTTTCAACGACCTTTGGTCCGAGCATTTTGCTTGACACCAACATCGTGAAGGTTGAGTTCTAAAGATTTAACTCTTGGATGAAGGGCCGGAGTTAACCCTCCGGCCCTTTTTCATTCATTCGAAGTTACGTAGGCTATTACTTCACTACTTGAGAGGTTGGGATATTGACCGGTCACGCATTCGGTGCGGCTACTCTGTTAGACCCTAAAGACCCAATGGGTTTGCGCTCAAGCGCACCCCTATTAGATGCGTGGATTCGCGATATGGAGACCGACAGGTCACCCTTTCAGATCCCTGGCCACAAAGGCCGAAACGACCTAACCGGAACCGTCGTCGATGGTGACATTCCGGTGCTTCCTGGCAACCACCCGCACCGCATTTCACCGAGCCTAATTCTTGAGGCCGAGGCGCTGGCCGCAAAACTCTGGGGCGCAGATCTCTGCCGCTTCGGAGTTAACGGATCTTCAGGCTCTAATCACGCAGCCGTAATGGCGGTTGCTTCGCCAGGCGACAAAGTCATCGTTTCGCGCACCCTGCACAAGTCTGTTTTGGTGGGAATGGTTTACGCAGGAGTTGTTCCGGTTTGGATTCGCCCCGAGATCAACCCGGCCACCGGGCTGCCAGAGTATTTGCCATCGAGTCGACTCGCCGAAACTTTGGCGCAGCACCCCGATGCAAAAGCCGTGCTGATCGGTGAACCTTCATACGTTGGCACCATGTCAAACATTCCGCGTCTCGCAAAAGTCACGCACGAGTATGGCATCCCGTTGGTTGTCGACGCAGCCTGGGCGGCGCACTACGGCTTTCATCCTGAACTTCCGGGTCACCCACTAAGCGAAGGTGCAGACATCGTGGTGACCTCAGCACACAAGACCCTGCCGAGCTATTCGCAGGCAAGTTTTGTTTTGGTCAACTCTGAATTTGTCGATCTCTCTCGTTTCAACAAGATGTTCGACTCGACACAGACCACCTCGATGTCGGGTCGCATTCTTGCATCAATCGATGCGGCTCGAGCCCTCTTAGAGCGTCACGGTCACGAACTAATTGGCCCGGTGATTGAGGCAACCGAAAGAGGTCGCGCTTCTCTGGTTGCTGCCGGCATCGACGTAATCGATGGCGAATATATCGACCCACTCAAGCTTGTGATTCTGCTCTCGAGTTGCGGCGCAGATGGCAACAAGGTTGAGGCAGATCTGCTGGCGGCAAACATCGATATTGAGATGGCTAATCGTGACATCTTGATTCCAATGATTACTTTTGCCGACACACCTGATCGCATCGAAGACTTGGTCAGCAAGATAATTGAGTCGGTGAACTCGCACCGCGGTGAAGCAAGGTCAATTGAAATCTTGCCTGCATTCTCAATCGAGCCTGAGGTGGTCGTGACTCCGCGTGAGGCCTTTTTCTCTGGCTACGAAATAGTCGATGCCAAAGATGCTCTAGGTAGGGTCTCGGCAGAAATGATTTGCCCATACCCACCGGGTGTTCCAGTGCTTTCACCAGGTGAGCGCATAACTAAGGCGGCCCTGGCTGCCCTGTTTGAAGCCAGAGACATGGGTGTTCGCATCGCTTTTGTGGCCGATCCAACCCTCAAGACCCTCAAGGTTTTGCCTGCCCAATAGGCTGGTGTTCCTAAATCTAGTTAGCTGGTTGCGCGCTTGTCGTTGGCCACTGCGGCCACGATGAGCAGCGCACCAGCGAGCGCAACCACAAGCGACCCCGATGCCGAAGGAGCCATCAGGGCGTCGATTATCTGCTCGTCGGTCATTGCTGGGTCAAGCAGCGGTAACGAACTCAACGCTCCAAACTCAATGAAAGCTCCGGCGGTAAGCATGAGCACAGATGAAAGTCGAGCCTTCGACTTAACTGCGCCTTTTGGTTTTAAAAATATTGTGACTACCGCAGTGATAAACCAGCTCAGCACCGAAAGAACAAAGAACAGCCAAAACTTGTAACCCTTGCTTCGCGCGGTACGCGCGGTGACCCAGGCAGCGGCAATTGTGAATGCAATCAATATGAGCAGGGTATTGCCGGCAAAAGTCAAAGCATCCATGGCTAAAGACTACGCAGTGTTTCGTTTAGGTCGGCCATTGTCGGCGGTTCACAACCTGCTCGCTCGCAGGTAATCGAGGCTGCCACCGCTGCAACTTGAACATATTCGCGCAAGTCGGCGTCACTCAAATTCTCGAGACGATCGAAAGGGTTGCTGCCTAGGACATCGGCATCGCTTAGCTGACCCAGCAGATTTGCGCAGAAAGTGTCTCCGGCACCAACGGTGTCGACCACGTTGATCTTGCGCGACGGCACGTCTGCCCGCGTGCTGCGTCTGCGATAGATAGAAGTGCCATCGGCACCACGGGTAACCAAAACGATTCGTTCGGTGTCACCTATCCATGAG
>CAIKYE010000108.1 GCA_903831585.1 uncultured Micrococcales bacterium
GCTAACTTTCAACCCGCTCACCACTCAGATTGAGTCGCACGATTGGCAGGCTGAGCTTTACTCGGCAGTTGCACTGTTCAACAGAATTCTGCACAACCTCTGCACTGACATCTGGACATACATTTCGTTGAGCTTCTTCAAACAGATTCCTCAGGCTGGAGCGACCGGGTCTTCGACCATGCCGCACAAGATCAACCCGATTCGTTTTGAGAACGCAGAGTCGAACCTTGAGTTGTCTAACGCTCTTCTCGACAGTCTTGCCTCGACACTTGTCACCTCGAGAATGCAGCGCGACCTGAGTGACTCAAGTGCCCAGCGAAACATCGGAGTTGCCCTTGGCCACTCGCTGCTCGCTATCGACAACGCAACGCGAGGTCTCGGAGAGGTCGAGTTGAACCAGGCAGTGCTCGATGCAGACCTGTCGGAGAACTGGGAAGTGCTGGCAGAGGCGATTCAGACCGTGATTAGGGCCGAGGTGGCTGCCGGAAAGTCTTCAATCAGCGACCCTTACCAGTTGCTCAAAGAGCTGACTCGCGGAAAACGAATCGGTCACGATGAACTGGTGACATTCGTGAACTCGCTAGAGATTTCTCAAGATGCCAAGGATAGGTTGCTTGCGCTCAAGCCGCACAACTACACGGGCCTGGCTGCCGAATTGGCAAAGGACTTTATTTAAGTCTGGTTTCGTCTGGTGCGGGCTGATCGTCTTTGACAGTCAGCGCGAGGGTTGCGATTCCAACCAGCACGATGATAAATGTTACGCCGGCCCAAATTAGCGATTCAACCGGGCGACGGATTCCCGCAAAGACTAGAACGCCAACAAATGCTGCCGCAGAAAATGAAAGCGTAAGAAAAGCGGCGAGCGATTGTGATTTCTTGGCCATGAGTGCAGTCTACTTTGACGATGGAGTAGCCGCGGCGACGCCGAGTTGCACACCGCTGACAATCAGGTAAGCGCCGAAGAAGCCAACAGCCGACACGATGTCGAGCGGAGCAACCAAGAAGAGTAATCCGAGAACCGCGCTCAAAATTGCGCTCATCAAAAATTCACGACCGTGTGAAGTTTTGAGTGAGGCCCTTCGTGCAAGATACAACTCGAATGCGCCAGACACTAGACCCCAAACAGTTACCAGTCCGATGAACGCGGTCTGTGCACCTTGGTTTGACAAATTGCTATCGAGGCTCAAAGCCATTAACGAGAAGATTCCGATTAGCAACGAGACGAGCGTTAGCGGCATTGCCTCGATTGCAGCAATGCCCTTTCCCCAAATTGCGCTTGCTCCCGCGTTTGTGATTGCAAACGCAATCGAAAAGATGGCAAGAGCTAGAAGGCCGATCGATGCGGCGTGTGACTGAGAAAAAGTTATGAAGAAGCCAACGGCAAGGCTAACTGCTGCTCTTAGCGCGTTGGTTTGTCTCATGCTGTTACTTCTTCATGTCTTCGAATTTTGAGAACTGTCCTAAGAAGTTAACCACAACGGTTCCGGTTGGGCCGTTACGCTGCTTCGCGACAATCAGGTCTGCCTCGCCGGCACGCGCGTGCTCTCTGTTGTTGATGTCATCGCGGTGAAGCAAGACGACGACATCGGCATCCTGCTCGAGCGATCCAGACTCGCGAAGGTGCGAAAGTTCTGGCTTCTTGTTTTCGCTCTTCTCGCTGTTTCGGTTGAGCTGTGAGATCGCGATAACCGGAACGCCAAGTTCCTTTGCTAGCAACTTGAGCGCTCTGGAGAACTCCGAAACCTCTTGCTGGCGTGATTCGACTTTTTTGCCCGATGTCATCAACTGGATGTAGTCGATGACAATCATCTCGAGCCCGACGCGCTTGGCCAGGCGACGGCACTTTGCCCTAATCTCGACCAGGGTCATGTTTGGGCTGTCGTCGATGTAAAGCGGAGCCGAGTTGATTTCGCCACGAACCGAGGCGATTCGCGCCCAGTCGTTGTCGTTGAGGCTTCCCTTTCGCATGCTCTGCAGATAGATTCTCGATTCGGCCGAGAGCAGGCGCATGGCGATTTCGGCGCGTCCCATTTCTAGAGAGAAGAAGATAACGGGCTTGTTGTGCTTGATTGCTGCGTTTCGAGCTATGTCTAGGGCCAGGGTCGACTTTCCGACGGCTGGTCGGGCGGCCAAGATGATGAGCTGACCAGGGTGTAGTCCGTGGGTCATGTCGTCAAGCTCAGCAAAGCCGGTTGGCACGCCGACCATTTCGCCGCCACGTTTTTGGGCGATTTCCATTTGCTTGACCGCGTCTTCGATCGAGTCGAATAGCGGCACGTAGTCTTCGCCCGAACCCTGATTGCTAACGCCGTATAGGTCAGACTCCGCCTGATTTACCAGGTCGATGATGTCGCCTTCTGCCTTGTAGCCCATCTGCGCGATCTTTGTGCCTACCTCGACGAGTCGGCGCAGAGTGGCTTTCTCTTGAACGATGTCGGCATAAAACGCTGCGTTTGCCGCGGTCGGAACAATCGAAGTTAGCGTGTGCAGATAGTCGGCTCCGCCGGCCTTTACTAGGTCACCGTTCTTAGTCAGCTGGTCTGTGACCGTGATTACATCGGTCGGTTCGCCCTTGCTGTAAAGCTCGAGAATTGCGTTGTAGATGATCTCGTGCTTTGGAGCGTAAAAGTCTGGTCCTCTAACCGCATCGAAGACTTCGGCGATGGCTTCTTGCGACAGAAGCATGCCGCCCAGGGTGCACTGTTCGGCGAGGAGGTCGTTCGGCAAGCTGCGCTGCTCGGTCGGACGACCTTGATCGGCCGATTGATTCGTAATCATCGTCATAAAAACCTCCAGCGGTGAATTCGATTGTATGTCTAGCATGGTCATCCGACATCAATGCACCAAAACGAGTTGTGCAGCAATCTGTGGATAAGTTCTTTGACACGCCTAATAACTTCTGCAAATCTGTTAGATATTCTGTGGATAAGTTGTCTCAGTCGGTCTATCTACCAACAAAACAGCGGATTCTGGCTTGTTAGCAAGAAAAAATCCAAAACCCTAAACCCGCCAATTAGGGTTGTGTATAACCTTCAACCAATGGGTCAGAATTATCCACTTACTAACAAGTTATCCACAGGTTCTTGAGCCTTAGAGTGCCTTTTCTACCCGTAGGTGTCTCTTGGTCCTCGGCCGGGAACCGATCTTGGACCCTTTTTCCAGCTCGGTGCGTCGGGTCCGAGCAGCTTAAGGCTCGAAATTTCAAGATCTGGGTGTGCTTCGTTCACTTTTGCCAGCAAAACCGTGTGCATCAGGCGCAACTGGGTTGCCCAGGCGGTTGACTTGCAGCGAATGGTCAAGACCCCGCCAACTAGGGTTTCGGGGTGAGAGTTGGCCGCGTTTTGCTCGCCGACCAACTCGGCCCAGCGATTGAACAGGTCGGCTTCCGCCAACTGGGCTTCCCAGCGAAACTCCTTGAGCACGCCGTCTAGGGTTTGACCGGCGGTCAGTGGGTCACGTCCGCGGTCGAAAGGCTTTGACTTGGCGGTTTTGGTCTTCTCTAGGATGCGTTTTGCATCTCGAGACAGGCGACCGGTAACGGCCTCGCGCATTCTGAAATAGAACTCCTGCGCAAAATCATTCGCCATCTGAAACCTCACCCGCCTTCACGTTGAATACTCTAGCCCTCAGTTCAGACGGAACATCCTCGCCTACGGCCGCAGTGATCAGAACCTGCTCGTTCGTCGAAACCAGCTCTGCCAGTCGTGACCTTCTGCCTGAATCTAGTTCGGCAAAAACATCATCGAGAATCAGCACCGGGTCACCGCTTCGGGTTTCGGCCCTCAGCAGGTTAATCGACGCCAATCTGAGCGCCAAGGCAAAAGACCAGCTCTCGCCGTGGCTCGCATAGCCTTTGGCCGGCAGTTGGGAGAGCAAGAGAACCAGGTCATCTCGGTGAGGGCCAACCATGGTGATGCCTCGCTCGAGTTCCTTCGATCGAACCGACTGCAGTTTGCCTCGATATAGCGCCTCTACTTCGACAACGGACACGTCGTCGATGTATTCGAGTGACTCGGCGTCGTCATCTTCTGAGATAGTTGCCCCCATCAAAGAGCTCTTCATCAGAATGCGCGGTTCGTTGTTTGCGATTGCAATCGCCTGATAGGCCTCGGTCAACAGCGGGCGAAGTCTTTCAACCAAAGCAACTCGAGCCGCAACGATTTCGCTGCCGAATTTAATCAGATTTTCATCCCAGGCATCGAGCGTGCTCAGCGAGGTGCCCTTGGCTCCGGTTTGTCTTGCCGTTCGCAACAGGGTGTTTCTCTGTCTCAGCACACGCTCGTAGTCGGTGAAAACGCCAGCGAATCTAGGTGACACCTGAATCAAAAGTTCGTCGATGAAGTCGCGTCGATTCGACGGATCTTTCTTAACGATGTCTAGATCTTCTGGCGCGAAAGTTACCGTGTTCACATATCCCAGAATGTCTCGAGCGCGCGATGAGTTCGCCTTGTTGATGCGAGCACGGTTTGGCGTGTGACGATTGAGTTCGAGCTCTAACAGGGCGTCTCTCGAATCGTGATGTGCGAGAACACGGATTATGGCCTGGTCAATCTCGGGTTGCGCGTGACGAATGAGTGGCAGGTAACCCGAGACTCGGTGACTCGAAAGAGTCGAGAGATATCGAATGGCCTCAACCAGATTTGTTTTGCCTTGACCGTTTGGGCCGACAAACAGATTCACTCCGGGCTCGAGCGCAACCTCTGCGTTTTCATAGTTTCTAAAATTAGCGAGCGATAAATGCTTGATAAACATTTGTCACCGCCAATCGAGAACTAATCAACCGAAGTTGATTTCGAAGTTACTCTGCCTTCTTCACGGCGTGGCCGCCGAACTGGTTGCGCAATGCGGCGACAGCCTTCATGGCCGGCGAGTCATCCTGGCGTGAGGCGAAGCGAGCGAAAAGCGAAGCGGTGATCGCTGGCATTGGCACGGCATTTGCGATTGCCTCTTCGACAGTCCAGCGACCCTCACCGGAGTCATCGACATAGCCCTTGATCTGTTCTAGGTTCGGGTCTTCTTTCAGAGCGCGAACTAGAAGGTCAAGCAACCATGAACGAACAACGGTTCCTCGCTGCCATGCAGCGAAAGTTCCGTGAACATCTTTGATGATGTCTTTCTTGGCGAGAAGCTCGTAGCCTTCGGCGAAGGCCTGCATCATGCCGTACTCGATTCCGTTGTGCACCATCTTGGCGTAGTGACCGGCACCGACGTCGCCGACGTGCACGAATCCTTCTTCGCGTGAACCCTCTGGTCGAAGGGCGTCGAAGATTGGCATTGCGCGATCTACGTTTTTCTTCTCGCCGCCGACCATAAGCCCATAGCCGTTTTCGAGGCCCCAGACTCCACCAGAAACACCGCAGTCGAGATAAGCAATTCCGTGTTCGGCTAGTTCGGCAGCGTGGCGAATGTCTTCGCTGAATCGTGAGTTGCCGCCCTCAATGATTAGGTCGCCTTTTTCTAGGTGCTTGACGAGCTCGTTGATCACATCGTCGGTCGGTTTACCGTGCGGAACCATTACCCAAACAGTGCGAGGGGTTGGCAGCGCCTCTACTAAATCTTTGATTGAGTCAACGTCTGAAACGTCGCGTGAACGTGCGTAGCCGGTTACTTCGATTCCGTTGTTGCGGAGACGTTGACGCATGTTGCCGCCCATTTTTCCAAGACCGATTAGTCCGATGTGAGTCATTTTGTTGCCTTTCGGTTTACTAGCGAACTAGCAGGTTTGGTTGCAGCAAGTAACGGTAGTTGTCTGCATCAGATTTTTCTTTTGCCGAGTGGCTAGTGATCAAAACCGGGCTTGGCTTGTTTGGGTTTTCGTGGTTTCTGGTGAAGCCGATTTTCACAAACTCGGTGTGAACACCGGCTAGGCCGTCGATCAAATATTGTGGCTTGAGTGAAAGGCTGTTCTCTTCGCCGTTTAGTTCTGCGCTGATGCTCTCAGATGCCTCGGCAACTTCGTTGCCGATTGACTCGAGCGAAATAGTTGATTCACCGAATGTGTATTTGATCGGGTGATCGCGCTGAACGACCAGCATCACTCGCCTGGTTGATTCGAGAAGGTCCTGCTTCGAAACGACGGAATAGTTTTCTACCTCGGTCGAGAACATGGTCTTGATCGGAGGGTAGTTTCCCTTAATCAACAAAGCTGTCACCGAACGATTGTTGGCCTGAAAAGCAACCATCTGGCGTTCTTCGTTGTTGATGATTGAAAGAGATACGTCACCCTGATTTGCAAAAGTCTTTGCAACCTCTTGAAGGGTTTTTGACGGAACCAAAACGCTTGCGCCCTCAGCGCCCGGGTTTGCTTTCCAGGCGACTTCGACAAGCGCCATTCTGTATTTGTCTGTCGCCAGCAACGAAAGTTCATCGCCGGTTGTCTCAATTTGAATTGCCGTGTAGATCGGCTGAACGTCGTCTTTCATTGCAGCTGCGGCAGCCTGGTTGATTGCAGTTGCAAGTACGTCTCCGGCAACAACTCCAGACACAACTGGAATCTCGGGCAGGGTCGGGTAGGCGGCGACATCCATGATTGGAAGGGCAAATTTAGTTGTTCCACAGGCCACGTGAACCTTGGTTCCCTCGAGTTTGAATTCGACCGGGGCATTCGGCAATTTGGTGGCGATATCGCTAAGTAGTCGACCGGGAACTAATGTTCGGCCCGAGGTTTCTACCTGAGCGATGATTTCAACCTGAGCTGATACCTCGTGGTCAAAGACAGACAAGCGAACTGTGTTGGCGTCTGCCTCGATCAGAATTCCACCGAGAACCGGGGTTGTGGTGCGCTGCGGCAGTAGTCGAACAGCGAAGGAAACAGCTTCACTTAGGACGTCGCGATTGACCTGAAATTTCAAGGATGGGCCTAACTTTTGAAAAGATGAGCGAGATTCGCTTCGGGTAATAATCTTGGCACAAAGAGCAGACAATCACTGACATTGCGCTTTGACGGATTGCTTAAGGGTTATCGGATTTCTCTAAGTCTCTTTTTAAATTAACAACATTATTAACAGCTGTGGAAACTGTGAGTAAGCGTCTGGTCACCAGTATTCAAAAGGGAATAACAACGCTGTAAGTTGTTTACACAGTTGTTAGTAAATCTGGGGATAACTCGGTGCTTTGTGGAACTAAATATGAGGGCTAACAAGTCTTGGCGGATAATCCACTAAAAACAGGGGTTATAA
>CAIKYE010000109.1 GCA_903831585.1 uncultured Micrococcales bacterium
CTCGATATAAACAACCGCACCAGGTTCCAGTTTGAAACTGGCCGGCACGCGAATTGCGCTGCTTCCTCCATTTTTGAAAACCTTTGCTTCAAGAACTGTTTTCATGTCTGCCCCAATCTGTATCTTCACTTACAAGATGTATAGACAAAGTGTATAGACACCGGCCACGGGCGGCAAGAGCCTCTGCGAAAGTGTTTCGGGACTTTACTTGATCTTCTTGATGGTGGTGTGCGCCTTTGCAGCCCACGGATACTTGAGGCCGAGCCTGCTCAGCGCAAAGACGAGTATCGGAAACCAAAAGCGCTTCAAGATCCAACGAACGGCTGCAAACATCAGCGAATCGCCTCTTCGAGAGCAGCCATCAGACGAATCGGGTCAATCTTCCAATAGTTGTGAACTTTGCCGTTGAGCAAGAGAACCGGAATCTCTTCGGTGTAACGTGCGGCGAGCTCGGGGTCTTCCGTGATGTTCTGCTCAGTTATGTGAACCTGAACCGACGAGGCCACCCCCGCGTGTAGTGAGCGAAACTGGCCAGCAACCGTGTTGACCACCAGGCGTGCGTCATCGCAAAGGTGGCAGCCGGGCTTGCCGATAAGCGTAAGAGAGATGTCGTATGACATAACTCAAGGATAAGCCAACCTGCGCACAACTAAACTTGACCCGTGCCCCAGACCCCGCCTGCGAAAATCGAAGCTGCTTTCTTCGACGTAGACAACACCATTCTTCGTGGGTCATCGAGTTTCTTGTTTGGCAAGGCAGCGTTCAAGCGCAAGTTCTTTAGCCGAAAAGACTTTGTCAACTTTGCTTGGCACCAGGCAAGGTTTATTGCTCGGGGCGAAAGCGCAAAGACCATGACCGAAATCAAAGATCGCGCGCTTGGATTAATCGCCGGTCACAAGGTTGAAGAACTCTCGGTGCTAACCGATGAGGTCTATGACGACTACATCAGCCCAAAGCTTTGGCCAGAGACGGTGCGCATCGCGCAGCAGCACATCAAGGATGGCCGTGAGGTTTGGCTGATTACAGCCGCGCCTTTCGAGATTGCAGAAGTCATTGCTTCGCGACTGGGCCTAACCGGCGGTCTCGGCACACTGATTGAGCGCAAGGACGGAATTCTCACCGGCAAGCTCGTTGGCAAACCGCTGCACGGTAAGGCGAAATACAAGGCCATGAAGCGACTCGCAGCAGATCGCAACATCAGTCTCAAGCGAAGCTACGCATACAGCGACTCTGCCAACGACCTGCCGATGCTTACCCACGTTGGTCACCCGGTTGTTGTGAACCCAGACAAGGTTTTAAAGACCCACGCCAAGGCAGCCGGCTGGAAGATTCTCGACTTCAAAAAGCGCGAGCTGCGCGCAAACAAATAGGCCCTTAAATGCGAAACCCGCCGGTTTCCCGACGGGGCTGCAAAGTTTCTACTTCTTATTGCGACGCTGGTGGCGAGTCTTACGAAGCAACTTGCGGTGCTTCTTCTTCGACATACGCTTGCGACGCTTCTTGATTACTGAACCCATGAAGACCTCACAATTGATTTGACTGACCGCCAGTCAAACCAGCGAACAAAATAGAGTTCCATCCTACCCGCTAGGCGGGCCTACACTCAAAACATGACTGAACAGCAGCCCTACACAGTGCTCTCAACAAAAGATGGCATCGAGCTTCGCCACTACCCTGCCTACGTGCTAGTTCAGGTGCGCGAGCCAGGCGACTTTATGCTCGCCGGTAATCGAGGCTTTCAACCGCTGGTCAGCTACATCAGCGGAAACAATGCCACGGGTCAGAAGATCGCAATGACGGCACCGGTAATTCAAGAGCCGTCTGGTGAGGCAGACCACCTGGTCAGCTTCGTGATGCCGGCCGACTTTGACTTCGAGAGCATGCCACTGCCGGTGAGTTCGCGACTCAAGATTGTGCCGGTCGAGGCCCACCTTGCCGCTGCAATCAAATTTTCGGGTGGTTGGAATGAGCAGCGTTTCGCGCTCAAGGGTGAAGAATTGTTGACGGCGGTGAAATCGGTCGGCCTTGAACCAATCGGTTCGGTTTACTGGGCCAGATTCGATCCACCATACAAACCAGCATTTTTGAGACGGAACGAAGCACTCATCCGGGTCAAGGATTTAGAAAGAGGAAAGAAATGAACCTACCCCCACTAGTTAGAAAAGCGCTAGCCGAATTTCTCGGCGTAACCCTGTTCTTGACAGCCATCGTCGGAGCGGCTGCTTTCACACAAAGTCAATTGGCTGCAGCCGCGATTGGAACAGTGCTTGGTTTGGCAATTTTTGTCACCGCACCAATCAGTGGTGGTCACCTAAACCCGGTTGTATCGGTTTATTTCTTCTCACGTCGCGAGATCACCGTCGTTGAATTACTGAGTTACGTTGGTGCGCAAATCGCCGGCGGTATCTTCGGCGTTTTCATTGCAACTCAAATGTTCTTGCAACCGATTCAGTTCTCAACTAACAACAACGTTGCTAACTCAGGTGCTCTAATTAGCGAGGTCTTTATGACCGGTGGTTTGGTCTGGTTGGTTGGCCGCTTGGCGATAACTGGCAAAGGCCAGTACATTCCAGTAACCGTGGGTCTCTGGATATTCGCAGGCATCGCCTTCAGCTCGAGTGGCGCGCAGGCAAACCCTGCCGTGAGCATTGGTCTTATCTTCGCCGGTCAGGCAACCGCTCAGACCGCTGCATACATTCTCGCCCAGCTCGGTGGAATGCTAATCGCGGCGATTTTCGTTCTGGTCTTTGCAGACCGCAAGCCAGTGATGGTTGAGAGCCTCAAAGTAGACAAGCCAGCTGATCTTGCAAAAGTTACTCGCAAGCCTGCCGCTAAGAAACCAGCGGTCAAGTAGTCGTTACGAAAAGGGGCGCACCTCGGGGTGCGCCCATTTTCGTTTAGCCAAAGTTACCCTCGAGGTGCCA
>CAIKYE010000110.1 GCA_903831585.1 uncultured Micrococcales bacterium
CCCATCACTGTCGTCGAGAACGATTGTTTACAAGGGAATGGTGACAACCCTTCAGTTAGAGCCTTTCTATCCCGATTTGAGCGACGAACGTTTCGAATCCACGCTCGCACTCGTGCACTCGAGATTCTCAACCAATACTTTTCCATCCTGGCCGCTGGCGCATCCATTCAGAATGATTGCGCACAACGGAGAAATCAACACGGTGCGAGGAAATCGCAACTGGATGAGGGCTCGTGAGTCACAACTAGCTTCGCCTGAACTGGGCGACATGAGCCAGCTCTTGCCAATCATCACGCCAGACGGAAGCGACTCTGCTTCATTCGATGAGGTCGTCGAGTTGCTTTACCTAGCGGGTCGATCTCTTCCGCACGCGATGATGATGATGATTCCTGAGGCGTGGGAAAAGCAAAGCGATATAACTGAGGATCGCAAGAACTTCTATGACTATCACTCGATGCTTATCGAGCCCTGGGATGGCCCCGCCGCTGTCGTGTTTACAGATGGGTCACTGGTTGGAGCCACGCTCGACCGAAACGGCTTACGCCCGGGTCGATACATAATCACAGACGACGGGCTGGTGGTATTAGCTTCTGAAATTGGCGTTGCTGACATCGAGCCCAGCAGAATCGTTCGCAAAGGTCGTTTGCAGCCAGGCAAAATGTTTCTGGCTGACACCGTCAACGGTCGACTTATCGGCGACGATGAAATTAAGTCAGAGATTGCCGCTCTAGAACCATGGGGAGAGTGGCTAGAGCAAAACCGCATCAAGCTTGCCGATCTTCCCGAACGTGAGCACGTTTCACACACAGCATCATCGGTCAACAGACGCCAACGCACTTTCGGTTACACAGAAGAAGAGCTGAGGGTTCTAATTGCTCCAATGGCAAGAAACGGAGCCGAACCACTAGGTGCGATGGGCAGCGATACGCCGATTGCAGCGATTAGCGACAGACCGCGCCTTATCTTCGATTACTTTGTGCAGCAATTTGCGCAGGTAACCAATCCTCCTCTCGACTCAATTAGAGAAGAAGTTGTGACATCGCTTAGCACCGGTATCGGACCCGAGCGAAACTTGCTCGCATCGACTCCCGAACATGCTCAACAGGTGTCACTCAGCTTTCCGGTTTTGAACAACGACGAGCTGGCCAAAATTAAACACATCGACCGAATCGAAGGTGCGGGTCACGCAAAGATTGTTTCGGGTCTCTACCGCGCAGATCAAGGGCCTGACGCTTTGGCCGAACGCATCCGTGAGTTGTTTGCCGAGGTTGACGAGGCAATTGAAGGCGGGGCTAAGTATCTAATTCTGAGCGATCGCGATAGCAATCGTGAGCTTGCGCCAATTCCTTCGCTGCTATTGACCTCATCGATTCACCATCATCTGATTCGCTCCGGGAACAGAACTCGAGTTGGATTGGTTGTCGAAGCCGGCGACGTTCGCGAGGTTCATCATGTCGCGGCACTTATAGGCTATGGAGCCGCCGCCGTGAACCCATATCTCGCGATGGAGACCGCCGAGCAGATGGTGCGTACGGGGCAGTTGGTCGGCGTCACATTCGAGCAGGCCTCTAAAAACCTGATCTACGGGCTTGGTAAGGGTGTTCTTAAGATCATGTCGAAGATGGGTATCTCAACGGTCTCGTCATATTCTGGAGCTCAGGTCTTCGAGGCTATAGGTCTTAGTCAAGATTTTGTCGACACATACTTCACGGGCACAACCAGCCAGCTCGGTGGAATCGGCATTGAGGTTATTCACGAGGAGATTCTCTCTCGACATTCGAGCGCCTACCCGGTAGACATCGCAACCAACCCGCACGAGTCTCTCGAAACCGGTGGAGAGTATCAGTGGCGCAGACAGGGTCCGCCTCACCTGTTTAATCCTGAGACCGTCTTCAAACTTCAGCACGCCACCAGGAGCAAGCGCTACGACATCTTTAGGCAGTACACCAGGGCCATTGACGACCAGGCCGAGAACCTAATGACGTTGCGCGGGCTGTTTACTCTGCGCGAAGGTTTACGCCCGCCTGTTGACATAGAAGAAGTTGAACCAATCTCTGCCATCGTCAAGCGCTTCTCAACCGGTGCGATGTCATACGGCTCGATTTCACCAGAAGCTCACGAGACATTGGCAATCGCGATGAACCAGCTCGGCGCAAAGTCGAACACAGGCGAAGGTGGCGAAGACGTTGAACGGCTCCTCGACAAGAACCGTCGTAGCGCTATCAAGCAGGTTGCCTCTGGCCGTTTCGGCGTGACAAGCATGTATCTGACTCACGCCGATGACATTCAAATTAAGATGGCGCAGGGCGCAAAACCTGGCGAGG
>CAIKYE010000111.1 GCA_903831585.1 uncultured Micrococcales bacterium
AATCAGGGGTCATTTTCTTTTTGCGGATGACTCCGAGGCTTACTTATCGATTTGGTAGTGAATGAACCCAGTCTTGGTTGCCACTCGGTCATAAAGCTGCTGGGCGGTCTTGTTTGAGTCGGCGGTTAGCCAATAAACCTTGGTGGCACCGGCAGCCTCGGCCCAGGCTTGAACGTGTTCGATCAGCGCTCGCCCAGCACCGGCACCGCGCCCGGAGACCGAAACAAAGAGATCTTCAAGATAGACATACTTGCCGCGCGACCAGGTGCCCGGATGGGTAATCCAATTCACCATGCCAATTGCTTCGCCTTCATCGTTCAAAGCGAGAGCACCGAACATGTCGATGGATGGGTCAATCAGCCGTTCAAAAGTGTGGCGGGTGATTTCGTCTTCGAGTTCGGTTTCGTAAAACTCTAGGTAGCCTCTCCAAAGCGGAAGCCAGGCATCAAAGTCGTCTTTGTTGAGGGCTCGCACTATGGGCATGAACCCGAGTTTAGTTGTCGATGGTTGTCGCCCAAATTCTTCACAGGTAACCTATTGGGATGCCCATTCTTGAACTCAAAAGCGACGAGCTCGTCATCAGGCTCAGCTTCTGGCAGCGCTTAGCCGCAGTTCACGGTGATGTACACATTCCGGCCACCAGCATTCGTGGGGCAGTGGTCGCAGACCCAAAATGGGACAGAACCATCGGTTTTAAAGTGCCGGGCACAGCCTTTCCGGGTTTCATCATCGCCGGAACCTACATAAAGCCCAAAGACTCGGCCTTTGTCTATTGGACCCGCTCAAACAAGAGCGTTTTGCAGCTGAACCTGAGCGGACGCCCCTACAACCGAGTGTTTATCGGGGTTGACGACGCTGCCGCGCTCGCGGAGCAGATCAACGACGCCATCACGGCCTGCTAGCCCAGTAAACATAAGGGCTCTAGCCCCGCAAGGTGGTCAAATCGACCTCATTAGCACTTTTGGCGGCTTTTTGGGGCGAATTGCAAAAAATTGTTGGCAGATTTAGCCCAATCGTTATAGGGTAGAGGTTTGCTCCCCAACTCCCCGCATGCATATTTTGGCTGCGCGCTTGACGCATATTTTGGCGTCTTTGGTTCTTGGGTCGCGATTCCAACCACTCAGATCTAGTTCCTTGGAGGGACATCTCTTGGCATCGTCGAAAAAGATTAAGAACACTCGCTCAACAAAGCGCCTTTCGTTCGCAAAAGTAACTGAAGCTCTAGAAGTTCCAGATCTACTTACCCTGCAGACCGAGAGCTTTGATTGGCTAATCGGAAACCCAGCATGGAAGTCAAAGAGTCTCAGCGTAAGAAACGGTCTCGAAGAAATTTTCGCCGAGATTTCTCCAATCGTTGACTCAGCAAACCCTGCTCAGGCACCGAAGATGGGAATCAGCTTCGAGAAGCCAGAGCTTTATGACCCTGAGTACACTCCTGACGAGTGCAAGGTTAAGGGTCGCAGCTACACCCAGCCTCTTTACATCAAGGCAGAGTTCACCAACTACGAAACCGGTGAGATCAAATCTCAGACCGTTTTCATGGGCGACTTTCCTGTGATGACCGAGAAGGGCACCTTCGTAATTAACGGAACCGAGCGCGTTGTTGTTTCACAGCTCGTGCGTTCACCTGGTGTCTACTTCTCACAGACCACAAACACAACCGGAAACCTTGACGTGCGCAACATTCGTGCGCAGATCATTCCAAGCCGTGGTTCATACCTTGAGTTCTTGACCGAGTGGGTCAAAGAAGAGCGCAAGCCAATGGCACGTTACGGCAAGCCAATTGTTCAGGTGCAGGTTGACCGCAAGACCAAAGTCTCGGCAACTATTTTCTTGAAGGCACTCGGTTTGAGTGAAGACGAGATTCGCGCAGAGTTCGCAGACATCAAGGATGCCGTTGCGAAGAATGCAAAGGGTTGGACAATCGACGTTGACCTAATCGAGAACACTCTCGAGTATGACAAGTCGAAGGCATACGCAACCAACAACATCATCAGCAAAGAAGATGCACTTCGCGAGCTCTACCGCAAGGTTCGCAGCGAAGCAGCGGGACCAGAAGTTGCCGAGGCATGGTTGAAGTCAACCTACTTCGACACCAAGCGTTACAACCTAGCCAAGGTTGGCCGTCACAAGCTAAACCGCAAGCTGGGCCTAGACGTTGCTGGCGACAAGAACACCCTGATGATCGAAGACATCGTTGCGACCATCAAGTACCTATTGGTCTTCGACCTCAGCCAGGCACCGCAGAACGGCAACCTTGCAACCCCAATTGACCTAGTCATGGGCGGCAAGAAGTCAGCGGTAACCATCTCGTCTGACGACATCGATGACTTCTCAAACCGACGCATTCGCTCGGTTGGTGAACTAATTCAGAACCAGGTTCGCATCGGTCTAAGCCGCATGGAGCGCGTTGTTCGCGAGCGCATGTCGACTCAGGACATCGAAGCAATTACTCCGATGACTTTGATTAACTTGCGTCCGGTTGTTTCTGCAATCAAGGAGTTCTTCGGAGCTTCACAGTTGTCACAGTTCATGGATCAGAACAACCCGTTGGCAGGATTGGCTCACAAGCGTCGCTTGTCAGCCCTAGGCCCAGGTGGTATCGCTCGTGAGCGTGCACAGATGGAAGTTCGTGACGTTCACCCTTCTCACTATGGACGCATGTGTCCGGTTGAAACTCCTGAAGGTCCGAACATTGGTTTGATCGGTTCGTTGACTGCGTTTGCTCGCATCAACGCATTCGGTTTCATCGAGACTCCTTACTTCAAGGTCACCAACTCAAAAGTTGCAAAGGGTGCACCTGACTATCTAGACGCAGCATCAGAGGCCGGCAAGATTATTGCTCCAGCAGATGTTCCGCTAAACGCAGACCGCACTTTTGCAAATGCAAAGGTGTTCGCGCGTTACCGCGGAGAGGTTGTTGAAGTTGATGCGGCAGAAGTTGACTTCGTCGACATCTCACCTCGTCAGCTCGCATCGGTTTCAACTTCGTTGATTCCGTTCCTCGAGCACGATGACTCAACCCGTGCGCTAATGGGTGCAAACATGCAGCGTCAGGCAGTTCCACTGCTACGCAGCGTTGCCCCTCTAGTTGGCACAGGCATGGAGCGCGTTGCAGCAATCGACTCAGGCGCAGCAGTTATCAACGAGACCGCTGGTGTCGTTGAAGAAGTTGCAGCAGACAAGGTTGTTATCAAGCAGGATGCTGGCGGCACCAAGTCATACATTCTTCGCAAGTTCGACCGCTCGAACCAGGGCACCGCTATCAACCAGCGTTCGATCGTTTCGGTTGGCCAGAAGGTTGATGCCGGAGAAGTTCTTGCAGACGGCCCAGCTACCGAAAACGGCGAGCTCGCACTAGGAAAAGACCTGCTCGTGGCATTCATGCCATGGGAGGGTCACAACTTCGAAGACGCGATCATCATCAGCCAGAACTTGGTCAAAGATGACACCCTCAGCTCGATTCACATCGAGGAGTATGAGGTTGAGGCACGCGATACCAAGCTAGGTAAAGAAGAGATCACCGCCGACCTGCCGAACATTTCGACAGAGGCTTTGGCTCAGCTAGACGAGCGCGGCATCATTCGCATCGGTGCAGAGGTTCGCCCAGGCGACATCCTGGTTGGAAAGGTCACCCCTAAGGGTGAAACCGAGCTAACCCCGGAAGAGCGTCTGCTTCGCGCAATCTTTAACGAGAAGAGTCGCGAAGTTCGCGACACCTCTTTGAAGGTTCCGCACGGTGAGCAGGGAACCATCATCGGCGTCAAGGTATTTGACATCGACGAGGGTGACGACGAGCTAGGTGCCGGTGTTAACCAGCGCGTAGTGATTCACATCGCTCAGAAGCGCAAGATTACCGAGGGTGACAAGCTTGCTGGTCGCCACGGTAACAAGGGTGTTATCTCAAAGATTCTGCCAATCGAAGACATGCCATTCCTCGAGGATGGAACTCCGGTTGACATCGTTCTAAACCCGCTAGGTATTCCTGGTCGAATGAACTTCGGTCAGATTCTTGAGCTTCACCTCGGCTGGATCGCTAAGCAGGGTTGGGACGTTAAAGACGGCGCAAAGTGGGCCGCCAACCTCGTTGACGAAATGCGTCACGGCGAGCCAGGCACCCCGGTTGCAACCCCTGTCTTCGACGGCGCATCGAAAGATGAAGTTGCCGGTCTTCTAGAGTCGACTCGTCCGAACAAGGATGGTCAGCACCTCGTGAAGAAGTCGGGTAAGGCACGTCTATTCGACGGTCGCTCAGGCGAGCCATACCCAGAAGACATCTCGGTCGGTTACATGTATATCTTGAAGTTGCACCACTTGGTAGACGACAAGATTCACGCACGTTCAACCGGTCCTTACTCAATGATCACTCAGCAGCCACTAGGTGGTAAGGCGCAGTTCGGTGGACAGCGCTTTGGTGAGATGGAAGTTTGGGCTCTTCAGGCTTACGGTGCAGCGCACACTCTTCAAGAGTTGCTCACCATTAAGTCAGACGACATCAACGGTCGAATCAAGACCTACGATGCAATCGTCAAGGGTCAGAACATCCAGGCTCCTGGTATTCCAGAGTCGTTCCGAGTTCTAACTAAAGAAATGCAGTCGCTCGCTCTAAACGTTGAGGTTCTCAACGCAAAGGGTGAAGCAGTCAACTTGATGGAAGAAGACTTCGAAGCAGATCGCACTGCAGAAGACCTCGGAATCAACTTGTCTCGCAACGAAGCACTTTCGGCAGACAACGACTCACCTACTTACTACTAAAGAGAATCTGGACTTAAGGAAAAATCATGGATGTTGAACTATTCGACTCACTCCGCGTTGGTCTAGCTACCGACACTGAGATTCGCTCATGGTCAAAGGGTGAAGTAAAGAAGCCTGAGACCATCAACTACCGCACCCTGAAGCCAGAAAAGGACGGCCTTTTCTGCGAGAAGATCTTTGGTCCGACCAAAGACTGGGAGTGTGCGTGTGGCAAGTACAAGCGCGTTCGCTTTAAGGGAATCGTTTGTGAGCGCTGCCAGGTTGAGGTAACCAAGTCTTCAGTTCGTCGTGAGCGCATGGGTCACATCGAGCTAGCGGCACCGGTTACTCACATCTGGTACTTCAAGGGTGTTCCTTCACGCTTGGGTTACCTACTCGACGTTGCTCCAAAAGACCTAGAGAAGATCATCTACTTCGCTGCCTACCGCGTTATGTCTCTCGAGACTGCCGACGACGATGGCAACGTAATGGTTGATTCACTTCACAAGGGCGAATACATCGACCGCATCACCACCTTGTTGCGCGAGCGCGAGGCAGAGATGCTCGAGGTCGCTCAAGAAGAGCACGACGCTCTCGAGGCATTCGGCCTAAAGCTTTACCCGGCTACCAACCTGTGGGAGACCCCAACTTGGCTAGACCCGCAGTTCAGCCGCACCTTCGAGAAGATTCTTGCTTGGGAAGTTAGCGAAGCAAAGAAGAAGGAGAACCCATTCGGTAAGAAGGGTTCAGACGAGATCAACTCAGAAGATGCGCCGGTTGTTCGCGACGTTGCTGACGAGAAGAAAATCAAGCAGCTCATCTCTGAGTTCAAGAAGAAGACCGACAAGATCGTGCGCGAGTATGCACGCATCGAGCGCTCATCGAACTTGCAGAAAGAGCAGCTCGCGTGGCGTCTATACATCACCGCTAAGAAGAGCAAGCCAATTCAGAACGATGCAATCTTCGATTACTTCGACTACTGGTATGGCGACGCTGTTGAGACCGCGATCGGTGCAGAGGCAGTTCTTCGCGAACTTGCAGACTTCGATCTTGCTAAGGCAGCCGAAGAACTAAAGGCAATCATTGCCAAAGACAAGGGTGCAAAGCAGACTCAGGCAATCAAGCGCCTGAAGGTTGTTAACTCATTCATGGCTTCGGGCACTAGCCCAACCTCGATGGTGCTTAACGTTCTTCCGGTTCTTCCGCCAGAAATTCGTCCGATGGTTCAGCTAGACGGTGGCCGCTTTGCGACCTCTGACCTAAACGACCTCTACCGTCGCGTTATTAACCGCAACAACCGTTTGAAGCGTTTCGTCGATCTAGGTGCTGTTCCAAAGACCATCTTGAACAACGAGAAGCGCATGCTTCAAGAAGCTGTTGACGCACTATTCGACAACGGTCGCCGTGGTCGTCCAGTTACCGGAACCGGTAACCGCCCACTCAAGTCACTGTCTGACCTTCTAAAGGGTAAGCAGGGTCGTTTCCGTCAGAACCTTCTGGGTAAGCGCGTTGACTACTCGGGTCGTTCTGTAATCGTTGTTGGTCCACAGCTAAAGCTTCACCAGTGTGGTCTGCCAAAGCAGATGGCTCTAGAGCTCTTCAAGCCTTTCGTAATGAAGCGTCTTGTCGACCTAGGTCTAGCTCAGAACATCAAGAGCGCAAAGCGCAAGGTTGAGCGTTCACACGCAGAGGTCTGGGATGTTCTAGAAGAAGTCATTCGCGAGCGTCCGGTTCTGCTAAACCGTGCACCTACCCTTCACCGTCTAGGCATCCAGGCTTTCGAGCCGTTGCTAGTCGAAGGCAAGGCAATCCAGCTGCACCCGCTCGTCTGTACAGCGTTCAACGCTGACTTCGACGGTGACCAGATGGCTGTTCACCTACCGCTATCGGTTGAGGCTCAGGCAGAGGCCCGCGTTCTAATGCTTGCTTCGAACAACATCTTGAAGCCGTCTGACGGCCGCCCGGTTGCTGTTCCTACCCAGGACATGATCATCGGTCTTTACCACCTAACCGGTGACAAAGACGGAGCGATTGGTGAGGGCCGA
>CAIKYE010000112.1 GCA_903831585.1 uncultured Micrococcales bacterium
CCAGCTTCGAAGTTGTGATTCTCACCTTGTCTCGCAACGACTGACTGATGATTGCGAGATTCAGATCGGTTGAAATCGGGCTCTGCAGCAGAGCCGCGCTGGTTTGCCCGGGAGTCCTGAGCAGAGCCACCAGGCGAGACTGGTCTTGGGTGTCGTTCTCAAGCCTTGGCACCACAGAGTTGATAAGCGACTGAAGGGCAACCTCATCGCTGGCGTTAGAGGCCGAGAACGTGTTCTGCACGTCGACCACCGCACGCTCTGACTCATCTAGCACCTGGTCGACACGGGTCTGATACAGACCGTTACCGATGCCGAACGAGAGAAACCCACCTAGAACAACGAGTGCGACGGTTGAAAGCACAATGGTGGTGACCACTGCCCTGGCCTGCAGGTTTCTGCGAAGAAGACCAACGGCGCGCTCAAGAGCGCGACTAAAAAACATTTAGTTTGCGCCGGCCTTGTAACCACGACCACGAACGGTCGTTACGATTTGTGGGTCGTCTGGGTTGGCTTCGATCTTCGAACGCAGACGCTGAATGTGCACGTTAACAAGACGGGTGTCGACCTTGCCTTTGAAGTCACTCTCTTCGCTCAGGTTCTTGTGCAGCCAAACCTTCTTGAGCAACTCTTCGCGAGTGAAGGTGTGCTTAGGTTCTTCGGCAATCGTAAGCAGCAAGTTGAACTCGAGCGGTGTCAGCAAAATTTGGGTCGAGCCCCTGGTTACCTCGTATGCCGAAACATCGATGGTTAACGGGCCAATGTGAACTATCGTGTTGTCGCTGCGTTCCGGCAGGTTCATCACCGCGGTGATTCTGCGAACCAATTCTTTGCCGCCGTAAGGCTTCTTGATATAGTCATCGGCACCGAGTTCTAGCGCGCGCTCGACGTCTTCGACCTCGGTCTTCGCAGAGGCCATGATTACCGGAGTGTTCGAAAGGGCAACAATCTCTTGCAGAATCTCTAGGCCATCTTTACCAGGCAGCATCCAGTCGAGAATTACAACGTCTGGCTTGCTGGCTTGAAAAACGTCAACCGCATCGGCACCCGATTCGCAGGTGACCACCGAGTGGCCGGCAATCTCTAGGGTGGCCTGAGCCATTTCAAGCATTAGCTTTTCGTCTTCGACGACGAGAATCTTCCAGCTCATTGCTACTCCTAATACCTGTAGTGCTCAACCTTGAACGGGCCGTTGGCTGAAACACCAATGTAGCGAGCCTGCTCAGAAGTAAGTTGGGTCAATTCAACACCCAAAGCGGCTAGGTGCAAACTGGCAACCTTCTCGTCGAGGTGCTTTGGCAAAATGTGAACGCCAAGCTCGAACTGGTCGGTTTTGGTGAAGAGCTCAATCTGCGCGAGCACCTGGTTGCTGAATGAATTACTCATTACAAAGCTCGGGTGACCCGTGGCGTTGCCAAGGTTCATAAGTCTGCCCTCGCTGAGAATCAGCACAGAGCGGCCGTTCGGCAGGCGCCACTCGTGAACCTGCGGCTTGATCTCGACCTTTTCGACACCCTTGATCTGCGAGATTCCGGCCATGTCAACCTCGTCGTCGAAGTGACCGACGTTTGCAACGACTGCAAGGTGCTTCATCTGCAAGAGGTGCTCCGGGCGAATGATGTGGGTGTTTCCGGTAGCGGTGATAAAGATGTCGACGGTTTCGATTACCGACTCGAGTCTGGCAACCTGAAAGCCATCCATGGCCGCTTGCAAAGCACAGATCGGGTCAACTTCGCTCACGATTACTCGAGCGCCCTGGCCGCGCATCGCCTCTGCCGAGCCCTTGCCAACATCGCCATAGCCGGCAACGAAAACCGTCTTGCCACCGATCAACACATCGGTTGCACGATTCAAACCATCTGGCAGCGAGTGGCGAATGCCGTACTTGTTATCGAACTTCGATTTGGTGACCGAGTCGTTGACGTTGATCGCGGTAAACAAAAGCTCGCCGCGCTTGTGAAATTCATACAGACGGTGAACACCGGTTGTGGTTTCTTCGGTGACACCTTTGATCTCGGTTGCGATCTGCGTGAAGCGATTCGGCGATGTCTTGAGTGACGATCGAAGCAACTCGAGAATCACGCCATACTCTTCGCTGTCATCGAGTCCGGTTGGAGGAACCGAACCAGACAGTTCGAACTCGCGACCCTTGTGCACCAAAAGTGTTGCGTCGCCACCGTCATCGAGAATCATGTTTGGGCCGATGTAGCTCTTGCCTTCGGCAGCAGCTTCGCTAGACCAATCGAAAATGCGATCTGTGCACCACCAGTATTCGGTGAGCGTCTCGCCCTTCCAAGCGAAGACCGGAGTTCCGCTCGGAGCGTCTACGGTTCCCTGCGCTCCGACAACCACGGCCGCCGCAGCTTCATCCTGGGTAGAGAAAATGTTGCATGAGGCCCAGCGCACCTGTGCGCCGAGTGCAACCAAAGTTTCGATAAGCACCGCGGTCTGCACGGTCATGTGCAATGAGCCAGCAATGCGAGCACCTCTAAGCGGTTGGGTTGCCGAGAACTCGGCGCGCAGTGCCATGAGACCCGGCATCTCGTTTTCGGCAAGTCGAATTTGGTGACGTCCGGCTTCGGCTAGGGCTAAATCTTTGACTCGAAAGTCGAACGTGGTTTCTTGGCGGCTCATGCCGAATAGTTTAAGCCCGAATTAGGGCAAGAACTTCGTCACGGATGGCGCGCATCGTCGATTCGTTTGCGGCTTCGAGGTTTAGGCGCACCAGCGGTTCGGTGTTTGAGGCTCGCACGTTGAACCACCACCAGTTGGCCTGTGCCCCAGATGACAGCGTGATGCCATCGAACTCTTCGAGGTTGGCTCGGTTCTCGAAGGCTGCCAGAATGCGGTCTTTCGCGGCCTGAACGTCTGCGACAGTCGAGTTGATCTCGCCACTCAAGAAATAGGGGTTGTACTGGCGGGCGAATTCGCTTAGCGGCAGGGGTTGCGAGCCGAACTCGGCGAGCACGTGCATCGCAGCCAGCATGCCGTTATCGGCTCCCCAGAAGTCTCTGAAGTAATAGTGTGCCGAGTGCTCGCCACCGAAGATTGCGTTGGTGGCAGCCATCTGATCTTTGATCAGCGAGTGACCAACCTTGGTGCGAACTGCGCGAGCACCATCTTCTTCGATGACCTCGCGAACAATGTTCGAGACAAGCAAGTTGTGCAAGACCGCAATCGGTGAACCGGGATTAATCAATTTCTCACGCGCAATTTCACGTCTGGCAACAATCGCAGTGATCGCAGATGGGGTGACCGGCGCGCCGGTTTCGTCAACCACGAAGCAGCGATCTGCATCACCGTCAAAAGCAAGACCGAGGTCTGCGCCGTGCTCGACTACCGCGCGCTGAAGGTCGACGATGTTCTTAGCATCGAGCGGGTTCGCCTCGTGATTCGGAAAACTTCCATCGAGCTCGAAATACATCGGAATGATTTCGAGCGGCAGAGCCGAGAGACCAGTTGACGAGCCAAGCACTGCCGGCACAGTTAAACCTCCCATGCCATTGCCTGCATCGACCACAATCTTTAGCGGGCGAATCGAGGTTAGATCTACGAGTTCGCGCAAGTAGTTGGCGTAGCCAGATAGCACATCGAGTTCGCGATAGCTGCCGGGCTGGGCAACTTCGGCGATTCCATTGTCTAGATAAATCTGTGCACGATCGCGAATTGCTGCCAAGCCGGTGTCGATGCTGATGCCCTTGGCCCCCGCACGCGAGAACTTAATTCCGTTGTATGAAGCGGGGTTGTGCGAGGCCGTAAACATGGCAGCTGGTGCGTCGAGGTATCCGCTTGCAAAATAGGACTCGTCTGTTGAGCACAAGCCGATTGAAACAACGTTTGCTCCGCGAGCTCGAGCACCTTTGGCGAAGGCCGCGGCGAATTCTGGTGATGAGTCACGCATGTCGTGACCGACCACGACGTCTTTGCCGGCGGCCGATACTTCGTCGACGAAGGCGGCGGCTAGTGCGCTCACAATTTCGGGGGTCACTTGAGAGCCGACCAGGCCTCGCACGTCGTAGCTTTTGACAATGGCGTTTAGTGACATGTTTTTATTGCTCTCATCTGTTGAAAATTCTTGTGATTCACGAGGAACCGTCGCGTGCCTGATCAGCTGCCAGCCCTGCGGTGCGGTCAGCCTTTTGGCGTGTTTCTCGCAGAGGTCGTAGGCATGTGGCTCGTGAACCAGAGTCAACTGCCCAAGAACCGCGGTGCGATCTTCGTGCGAATAGGTGAGGGTGGCTACGGCTTGCTGACTGCAAGTCACCTTGGAGCAGGGCCGAGTGTTCATCGGGTCAAGAATACAATGACGCTATGAGTGCTAGCCGTGGAAGCCACAGAGACCGCCACGGGCGCGGGCTTCGCAGACCCATCCTGGCTGGCCTGTTCAAGGTCGGCGAGAGTCGGTTGGCAAGTTTTGGCCAGATTGTTTCTGGCACCTGCGACTACCTCAAGGCGGCGTGGCCCGACGAACTCGACAAACTCAAGTGGCGCATAATCGATGCTCCGGTCATCAAAGACTCGACCGAGCAGGTCGCACGTTGGTCGGTAAACAAGAAGGCATTCGAGATCACGATCTATCGTCTTCCGATTGAACGCATGGGGCACTCACGCAGACCAGATGCGCTCGACGAGCGAATGCATATCGAACAGTATGTTTTCACGGCAGTCGGCGAACTAATTGACAAAGATCCGTGGGAACTGATTCCCGACCGCTATAGAAAAGACGACTAGCTAAGTCGAACCTAGCGAACTCGAACCGAAACCTGGCCGCCCAGATTCTTGTAATTCACCATGTCGAGATTGGCAACCATGCCGTCGACATCAACAACCAGGTTGGCAGCGACAGATTTATCTTTAGCAACAATCGTCACGGTCTTTGCGTTATCAACTTTGATCACAACCATCGAGCTTGCGGCAATCACACGTGCCACTCCGTTGACGGTTACGTTGACCGGCTCCTGGTTTGGATTTGCAATAGTCAACTTGCTAATGCCTGCCGCCGGCACGGTGAGCTGTCTTGACCCGACAAATGTTTCTGCGGCTTGAAGCCAAGTGAAGTCGGTGTTGGGTGCCTTGGTTTTGTCTGTGCGCACCAGTCGAATCGAAGCCGTGATGTTCTGATCTGCATTGATGAACGCCGAGTAGTCGCCATTGGCAAGTGCCGGAATTTCGAAGTCTTGAACGGTCTTCGCAGAAACCGAGTCTTGAATAACTGTGCCAAAAGTTTTTTCTGTCGCGCCGTTGATTTGCGCCGTGAAAGTTGCTTTGCTCTCGCTCGGGTTGAAAACTCGGAGCACCGGTGTCAAATCTGAGTAGTCGCGGTTCGCTGCTTTCAATTCGGCTGCATCGGCCGCTCCCCTGATTAAGACACCGGGTATGACTAATGACTTCGCAAAGACCGTTGCCGGTGAAACGAAGTCGACACCGGCATAGAGCAGACCGCGAACGGTTCGCTGCTGCAACCAGGCGGCAACTGCACCGCTCGAGCTCGAGACATGGATTACAAAAGTTCTGGTTTCCGGAATCAGCGAGGACAACGGAACGACCGTCTGTGTGCCGGCCGATATCGAGATTCCGCTTAGGCCCGAAGCTTGAACCGGGCCACCCTCAGAGAAGACCTCGAGGCTCACCGTGATATCGACAAGGCTCGGATTAGCAAGCAGCAGCAGGGTTTCTCGTCCCGTGGCAGCACTGCCGCCGACCAACCAAATCTCCGGGCTCGGGGCTTGGCAAGAGGCAGCCAAGAGGCCGTTCAACCTTGGCGAAACAGCTTTTTGCGCCTGAGCAATGTTGATCATGGTGCTGCCCTGTTCGCCTGAATCACCCCTGGTTGCAAAAACCGTGCCGGCCTGCGAGATGGTGCTAAAGGTCTCTGCCGAATAGCTGTCGTAGTAACCGTCGGCAAGGTATCGCTGTTCGAATGTCTCGGCTCCGGCGGCGACCGTTCCCATAACACTCGCGGCACCAATGCGACTGAAACTGCCAACTGCTGTTCCACTAGTTCCACCCGAATTGATAGCCGCCCCCGGACAAATCAGATTCAAGTCTCGTGCCTGCACAGTCAGTTGGGGTGCCGTGGCTAGCTGACCCACTTGAAAAGTTGACGGTGAGACAAACACAGCCCCAATTGCCAGCAGTGCAACGATGCTGAGCAGACTTATCAGGCGCTTAATCATTAGTCTCACCCGAATCAACAAAGATTTCAGAAGAGCTCGCGGCTCGTCTTCGACCGGCACTCGGAATTGCCAGAAGAACAAAAGCTAGCAGCACTAGGAGCTGCACGACTTTGGTTATTGACCACGGCGAAGATTCGTCGCGCTCGAAATCAGCAGAGAGATTTCTCACTCTCCAGATGTTGCCAAAGTCTGTCTCGCCAGCGGCTTCGAGTTGCGCGATTGAATCAAAAGCCACGGCGAGTTTTGCGTTGGCATTTGCCTCGGTTTGATCTGCGGCCAATGGAATCAAAACGTATCCGATTGAATTTTGCTGCAGCGCAGCATCGATATTGCTTGGATTCGCCGAAACCATGTCGGCAACCAATTGAGCGACTTCGCGATATTCCGGTTCAGATTCTTCTACTTCGGCCAGCGCAAATCGATAGGCGATGCTCAGGTCTTCTAACTGAACTCCGTCGGCTTCGACAAGTGAGGCGGAATAGCCGCTGCCTGAGGTCTCGGCCGAGACAATCAAAACCTGGGCGTTCAGGCCAGAGCTAGCCTGGGCGTCGATTAGCGCCGGCATTACTCGCCCGTCTGTATAAAGTGCAGAGTTCGGGGTCACGGCCGCGGCGACGGCAGCCGGGGTAATCATGAAAAGCACCAGGAAAGCAGCGATTGCTCTGCTGGCCTGACGGCGGCGCAGCGAGTCAAGCCAACCTGCGGTTGCAAGCGCCAAACAGAGGCCCCAGACGCCAAGCAGAGCCTGCGCAGACCCATTGACGAAGTCGCTGCCAAGCGGCCCAACCCCCACGGCAACAAACTGCAGTTGGTTGACCAACCATGCCAGAGCTAGCGCCAACACACCGAAGCTGAGCAGCCCCAGAGCAACCTTAAAGCGCGGTGAGAGAAGAGCCAGCAGTGCGAGCAGCAATAGTGCGAAGGCCGAACCGGCCGAAACTAGAGACATCGAGGAGACATCCAAAGAGCCCGAGATGAATTGCCAGGTTGGCACCGAAGTAGTCGCAAGCGGCACTCCCGGATCTGCGAACAGAGCCAACGGCTGACCCTTGATGAAAGCCAGGTAGACAAAAATCGGAGCGAAGATGGCAACCAGCGGAAGCGGAATCCAGATTAGATAACCGAATCTTCTCGGTCGCATGACAAGCACGGCACAAAGTGCGATGAGAGACAAAACAATCGTGTTCGGAGCAGCTGCGCTGACAATCGCAAGCAGCAAAGCCGCCAACCCAACCCAGGTGAAGGTTTGTTGTTTCGATTTAACCGATATTTCTTTGCCTAGCAATGCGACTCGAGCAATCGTGAAGACCAGATAGGGCAAAGCGATTTGCGCAATCAGCGCGGGCAGTCGAAGTTCTTGCTGCGACTGCACAAGCGATGGCCAAAGGGCATATGCCAGAGCGATCAAGTTTCGAACGTGAGTCTTTGTCGTGAAAACCGACGCGGCCTTAAAAGCGCCGAAGAATGCAAGAGGCAGCGCTACGAAAAACAGAATCGCAATCGAAAGCGATGGAGCCCAAAAAGTTAGCGAACCGAGAAGTGTGAGCACCCAGACGAACGGGTCGCTCGGTGCAACGAATCCGTTAGCAATTGGATGCCAACTTGCTCCGGCTCTGCGAAAGAGGTCGAACCAACTTTGATTGAGCGCAATAGTTGCGCCGCCGCTGACTGCAACTGAAGATGGCCAGAAAGAGTATGAGATTGCAAGCAGTGCAGCGACGAACCAAAGACCTCGACCCTCGACGAATGACTTGGCAGAACTAACCGAGCCGAGCAGAAGTTGCTCGGTGTTTGGAGCCGAACTGTCGAGTTGATCTCTTTCGGTGAGAGCCGAGTGTGCCTCGAGTCTTGCTTCTATCTCGTCTTGCTCGAGATTGCGGCGGCGATCGTCTCGCACCTGCTGCTTGCTGGCGTGAAGAGCGGCGAGAGCTGAGCGCACCGCTCGGCTCGTTTTGCGGCGAACGCTCAATCTTGCGAAAATCGTGAACCCCGCCCAGATGGCAGAAGAGAATTCGCCAACGATTCGATCTGGGCGCTTAGTCCAGATTCGCCAAATGACCCGACCCAGGGTGATTGCGGGCAAGAACAACCAGAAAGCGAGTGCCTGCCAAAGCGGAGCCCAACTGAGTCTGAGTTGAATCTCGGCTCGGCGCAGAGCCGTCTTTGCAGGGGTGCCCAGCCATGAACGCTTGCGCTTATCGTTCATCGATAGAGCCGCGTGA
>CAIKYE010000113.1 GCA_903831585.1 uncultured Micrococcales bacterium
AATGGTGAGTCTTCGAGGTCGCCGTGATTCTCAGCACGAGACAGATCGTCAAGAGCTGGCAAGAATGCACGGATGACCTCTGCGATTGCACTGTTGCGTGCAACATCACGATCGCGTTCAACACGGTTCTTATAGTTGACGAACTCGGCCTGCAATCTCTGCAGGTCGGCAATCAGCTCGGCCTCTTTGTCTTTTGGTGCAGCGTTGAGGATGTCCTCGACGGTCAATTCATCGGCAGCAGAGGATTCCTCTGCGCCTTCAGTTGAGTTTTCGTCAGACATTACTTCTTGCTGTCCTCGTCATCAACAACTTCTGCATCAACAACATCTTCGGCCGGGGCCTCAGGTGCCGCTTCGCCTTCTGGCTGCTGCTTGTAGATCTCTTCGCCAAGCTTCTGCTGAGACTGAACGAGCGCATCGAAAGCGGTTTTGATTGCGTCGAAGTCTTCACCAGCGAGCGCGGTCTTGAGAGCATCGACGTCAGCCTGCACCGAAGACTTGACGTCTTCAGGCAACTTGTCGTCGTTGTCTTTGATCAGCTTCTCGGTCTGGTAAACAAGCTGCTCTGCGCTGTTGCGAGTTTCTTGCTCTTCGCGGCGCTTCTTGTCTTCTGCAGCGTGCTCTTCGGCCTCTTTGACCATGCGCTCGATGTCTTCTTTCGGCAGCGATGAGCCACCGGTGATTGTCATCGACTGCTCCTTGCCGGTGCCCTTGTCCTTGGCGCTCACGTGCACAATGCCGTTCGCGTCGATGTCAAAGGTGACCTCTACCTGTGGCACACCGCGCGGTGCAGGAGCGATTCCGGTTAGCTCGAAGTTTCCGAGTGACTTGTTGTCTTTGGTGAACTCGCGCTCTCCCTGGAATACCTGGATTGAAACCGATGGCTGGTTGTCAGCCGCGGTTGTGAAAGTTTCTGAACGCTTGGTTGGAATTGCAGTGTTGCGTTCGATCAACTTGGTCATGATGCCACCCATGGTCTCGATGCCGAGAGATAGCGGAGTGACGTCGATGAGTAGAACGTCTTTGCGCTCACCCTTCAACACACCAGCCTGAAGCGAAGCACCAACAGCAACAACCTCGTCAGGGTTTACACCCTTGTTCGGTTCGCGTCCGCCGGTTAGCTGCTTTACTAATTCGTTGACCGCAGGCATACGGGTTGATCCACCAACAAGCACAACGTGCGCGATGTCAGAAACCTTTACGCCGGCTTCTTTGATTACGTCATTGAATGGCTTGCGAGTGCGCTCGAGCAAGTCGGCAGTCATCTGCTCGAACTGTGCGCGAGTGAGTGTCTCATCCAAGTTGGCTGGGCCATTCTCGGTTAGAGAAAGGTAAGGCAACTGAATGTTCGCCGTCATCGACTGAGACAATTCTTTCTTTGCCTGCTCAGCAGCTTCTTTCAAACGCTGAAGTGCAATCTTGTCTTTCGATACGTCAACGCCGGTGGTCTCTTTGAACTTCTTTACCAGGTGCTCGACTACGCGTGCGTCCCAGTCGTCTCCACCCAGGCGGTTGTCACCAGAGGTTGAGCGAACCTGAATGGTTGAGAAGCCTTCGTCTTTTCCAACTTCGAGAAGTGAAACGTCGAAGGTTCCACCACCGAGGTCGAACACGAGAATTAGTTCGTC
>CAIKYE010000114.1 GCA_903831585.1 uncultured Micrococcales bacterium
ACCAAGATTGGTCGCCCGCAGCAGGTCTACGTTGGTCCGCGAGAGCGCAACGTATAACTAGATCTTGTTAAGCCAGAAGACTTCGGTGTCGCCGTAGTTCTTTGACTCTTCGAGGGCGTAACCCTCGACAACAGCGAATGCCTCTGATCTGCTCGAACGCTCGACAATCACGGTGGCCTCGGCAGTCAACCTCGGCAAGAGCGCGGTTAGGTTCTCTTCGATTTCTTCATTAGAAATCTCATAGGGCGGGTCAATAAAAACCAAGTCAAAGTCGTGGGTCGAAGAAGCAAGATAACTTGCAACGGCCTTGTTGACCACCTTGGTCTCAACCTCAATGTCTTGCTTCGCAAGCGACTTCTGAATGAGCGCCGCATTTTGCACGCAAACAGCGGCTGCTTTACCGTCGCGTTCAACCAACAGGGCGGCAACTGCTCCGCGACTGATTGCCTCGAGTGCAAGTGCACCTGTGCCCGCGTAGAGGTCAAGCACTACCGAGCCAGTCAATTTGTCACGAGCTTCGAGCCTGCTGAAAATGCTCTCGCGAATGCGATCGCTGGTGGGTCTGGTGCTCTTGGCCGGCGATGCCAGTCGAAGACTGCCCGCGTATCCGCCGATTATCCGTGTCATTTGTCGCCAAGCCTAACCTGTCGGCGAAGATTGAACCATGTTGCTGCCGAATGACTCGCTTACCGCGCTGCTCGGCGACCGCACGGCTAAGGCATTCGCGAAGCATCTGGGCCTGAAAACTGTCAGCGACTTGCTGCAGCACTTTCCACGTCGCTATTCGTCTCGAGGAGAGCTAACCCCGATTGCCGAGATTCCGATTGGCGAGGCGGTCACCGTTGTTGCCGACGTCGTCGATGTTCGCGAGCGTTACATGCGAGGTAAGTCGGGAAACATTCTCGAGGTGCGAATCACAGACGGTGAAGGATTTCTCTCGGCCACTTTCTTTAATCAGGCCTGGCGAGCTAAAGAGCTCAAGCCGGGTTCGCGCGGATTATTCGCCGGCAAAATATCGAGCTACCAGGGCAAGTTGCAACTGAGCCACCCAGACTATGAACTCTTCGCAGAAGACATCGACGAGGCAGATGCCAAGCGGTGGGCTGAGTTGCCGATTCCGATTTACCCGGCGTCATCGAAAGTGACCACCTGGATGATCGGGCGCGCGATCGGGGTCTTGCTCGACGTGATGCCTGCGATTGTCGAAGAGCTACCGGCACAAGTTGTCGAAGCGAATAACCTGCTCTCGCTCGAAGAGGCGATTCGTTTCGTTCATCGGCCAGAGAACGATTCGCAGTGGCAAGCCGCCAGAGATACATTGCGTTTTCACGAGGCCTTCTTGCTACAGGCGACTCTGCTCAAGCGCAGAAGCGAAAATGCAACCATCACCACGACTCCGCGACTTGCGGGGGAGTTATTGGCCGGTTTCGATGCCAACCTACCCTTCACACTCACAGCCGGTCAGGTGACAATCGGCAACGAGCTTCTCGAAGATCTAGCCCAGGAACACCCGATGCATCGCATGCTGCAGGGCGAGGTCGGTTCGGGAAAGACCCTGGTTGCCGTTCGAGCAATGCTCGCCGTTGCCGAGAGTGGCGGCCAATCG
>CAIKYE010000115.1 GCA_903831585.1 uncultured Micrococcales bacterium
GGTTACTCAGCCGGCTACTACGGTTACATCTGGTCTGAGGTGCTTGATGCAGACACCGTCGATTGGTTCAAGAACAACGGCGGTCTAACCCGCGAAAACGGCGACCACTTCAGAAAAGAATTGCTCTCTCGTGGTGGAACCAAGGATGCCTTGCAACTGTTCAGAAACTTCAGAGGCAAAGACTCATCGATCGAACCGCTGCTTAAGCGCCGCGGGCTTCTCTAAATTCGAAAAAAGTAAACCGTCGTCTAAATTAGGCGGCGGTTTTCTTTCGTTGGCCGAGCCAGAGCCAAACCAATACTCCACCGAAAAGCGCCCAGAAGGCCGGTCCAATTGAAAATGCCGTAAAGCCCGAGGATGCAATCAAAAATGCGATCACGGCCGGCAGCCTAAGTTCTGGCTCTTCGACAATCGATGACAAAGCGCCAATCATGGTTGCAAACAGTGCGAGACCGGCACCCGCCAAAATGATTTCTCTCGGTGCCTGAATTACAAAAGATATTGATGCACCCGCTGTAAGCGCCAAAAGCAGATAGACAACTCCCCCGCTGACCGAGGCGATCCAACGCTTGCTCGGATTTCTATGCGCCTGATCGTTCGCATTGAGGGCAGCGGTTATTGCCGCAAGATTTGTCACAAAACCACCAAAGAAATTTGAGACCAGCGAACCTAGACCAGTGGCCAGCATCACTGGCCTAAAGGGCACCTCGTAGCCGAAGCTCTTCATGATTGCCATTCCGGGGATGTTCTGGCTCGCCATGGTCACCAGATATAGCGGAAGACCGATCGAGATAATGGCAACGAGCGAAAACTGGGGTGAGACCAATTGAGCAGCGGGCAAGATATCTGCGACGGGAATCGTGATGTTTAGTTCGGCCGCGGTTAGCCCAAATAGTACGACCATCGAAACCGGAGTCGCCCACACCTGCGCGAGTTTGTAAAGCACCAACCAAACAGCAAGTGCCGGGAGTACCACAAGTGGATAGTTGCCGGCCGCGCTAAACGGTGCGATGCAAAAACTGAAGATGACGCCCGCGAGCATTGCGCTAGCAATCGGTTTGGGAATCGATGTGACCAGTTTTCCGAGAGCTGGCCACAGACCGGTCAAGGCGATTAACAGCGAGGCGACGATAAAGGCACCCACGGCCGTTTCAAAACCAAAGCCCAAACCGCCGGCCGAAACTAAAAGAGCCGCCCCGGGTGTGCTCCAGACGATGCTGATCGGCATCTTGTAACGCCAACTCAGAACAATCGAAAGCGTTCCGTAGAGCAAAAGCATGACGAAGACAACCGAAACAATCTGAGCCTGGGATGCGCCTAGCGCTGAAAGTGCAGCCAAAACCACACCGGTGCTGGCCGCTTGGCCAGTTATTGAGGCAACGGTTCCGGCAAGAATCGGCGCTCTAAGTCGAAGCCCGCTGGATGGCATTTAGGAAGCCTAGGCAGATTTTTCTTGGCGGCTGGTCTTGAACGGAAGAATGGCAGGGGCTGACTTAGTTTCGACAACCTCGCGCGTTATGCGCACGATTCCCTGAACCGCACTGCCCGGAATTTCATACATGATTGGGCCGAGAATTTCTTCCATGATCGCACGGAGGCCACGAGCGCCAGTTTCGCGAAGAACAGCCATGTCTGAAATCGCTTCAAGTGCATCGTGATCGAACTCAAGCTCGAAGCCATCGAGTTCGAACATGCGCTGATACTGCTTGGTCAGCGCATTCTTTGGCACGGTCAAGATATCCATGAGTGCGCTGCGGTCTAGTTCTTTAACGGTTGCGATTACCGGAAGGCGTCCGATGAATTCAGGAATCAAACCGAACTTGCGCAAGTCTTCGGGTTGCACCTCAGAGAAGATCTCTGTAATGTCACCCTTTGCAAAAATTGGTGAACCAAAGCCGATGCCTTTTTTGCCAGCGCGTGAAGAGATGATTTCTTCGAGTCCGGCAAATGCTCCGGCAACGATAAACAAAACGTTTGTGGTGTCGAGTTGAATGAACTCTTGCTGCGGGTGCTTGCGGCCACCCTGCGGAGGAATCGAAGCGATGGTTCCCTCGAGAATCTTTAGTAGGGCTTGCTGCACTCCCTCGCCCGAAACGTCGCGAGTTATCGAAGGGTTCTCTGACTTGCGCGAAATCTTGTCAATCTCGTCGATATAGATGATTCCGTTTTCGGCACGCTTAACGTCACCGTCTGCCGCCTGAAGTAACTTAAGCAGAATGTTCTCGACGTCTTCGCCAACATAACCGGCCTCGGTTAGTGCTGTTGCGTCGGCAACCGCGAAAGGAACATTGAGTCTCTTGGCGAGCGTTTGAGCCAAGTAAGTCTTGCCACAGCCGGTCGGACCAATCATCAAAATGTTTGACTTCGCGATTTCGATTTGGTCGTGCTCTTTGCCGGCACTGGTAAGCGTGCCACGCGAACGAATTCGCTTGTAGTGGTTATAAACGGCCACCGAAAGTGCCTTCTTGGCCTGGTCCTGACCAATCACGTATTCGTCAAGAAAGCCCTTGATTTCGCGAGGTTTCGGAAGGTCAATCTCTTCGACCTGCTTCGGGGCCTGGCCGAGCTCCTCTTCAACGATTTCGTTGCAAAGCAGGATGCACTCGTCACAGATAAAGACGCCTGGACCGGCAATGAGCTTGCGAACCTGCTTTTGGCTCTTTCCACAGAAAGAACACTTGAGCAGGTCGCTCGATTCGCCCAGTTTGGTCATGATTGAACTCTAACCGCGAGAAGCAGAAAAGCGGGGCAATTTCGCCCCGCTTTCTGCTTGATTGCGTCTAATTACGCGTTTTTACGCGAGGTCAAAACCTGGTCGATCAGGCCATATTCGAGAGCCTCAGGAGCTGTCAGAATCTTGTCGCGGTCGATGTCTCGGTTAACCTCTGAAACGCTCTTGTTTGAGTGTCTAGATAGGGTCTCTTCGAGCCAGGTGCGAAGGCGAAGCATTTCTTTTGCCATGATTTCGATGTCAGATGCCTGACCCGGACCACCGCCAGAAGATGGCTGGTGAATCATGATGCTGGCGTTAGGCAGTGCAAGGCGCTTGCCAGGTGCTCCGGCAGCTAGAAGCACAGCCGCTGCAGAGGCAGCCTGCCCCAAACAAACGGTTGATACCTGTGGGCGAATGTACTGCATGGTGTCATAGATCGCTGTCATGGCCGAAAACGAGCCACCTGGTGAATTGATGTACATGGTGATGTCGCGGTCTGGATCTTGCGACTCGAGCACCAACAGCTGCGCCATGATGTCGTCGGCAGATGCGTCGTCAACCTGAACACCCAAAAAGATGATGCGATCTTCGAACAGTTTGTTGTAAGGGTTTTGTTCGCGATAGCCGTATGAGGTGCGCTCGGTAAAGCTCGGAAGAATGTAGCGAGACTCCGGTGAGATGAATTTGTCTTGCATGGTCTCTCCTAGTTGGTTCCGATGCCGGTTGCCGAACCAGCAAATTCACGGATGTGATCGATGAAGCCATACTCGAGAGCTTCTTGAGCGGTAAACCAGCGGTCGCGGTCGCCGTCGGTTTCGATTTGCTCGACTGTCTTGCCGGTCTGTGCTGCCGTTAGCGAAGCGAGTTGACGCTTCATCGACATGATTAGCTCGGCCTGGGTTTGAACGTCCGATGTGGTTCCACCGAAACCACCGTGTGGCTGGTGAAGAAGAACGCGGGTGTTTGGCGTCGCGTAACGCTTGCCCTTGGTGCCAGATGAAAGCAAGAACTGACCCATCGATGCGCACATTCCAATTCCGACCGTGACGATATCGTTTGGAACGTATTGCATGGTGTCATAGATTGCCATGCCGGCGGTGATAGAGCCACCAGGTGAATTGATATACAAGAAGATGTCTTTGGTCGAATCTTCGGCGGCCAAAAGCAGAATCTTGGCGCAGATTTCGTTGGCCATGTCGTCGCGAACTTCGCTGCCAAGCCAGATGATGCGCTCGCGCTGTAGTCGCTCGAATGTGCTGTGACGCTCGAACATTCCAGGGGTTAGGTGATCAGCCATTTCTTCCTCATTTCGGTGCATCGTCGCTTCTATTCGCTGGGATGCCCCATAAGGCTAACTGCCAAGCATCGAAATGCTTGGCAGTGTTCGCCATCGGCTTATCCGTGGGTTTAGAGCAATTAGTTGTGGTCGTGACCAGCGTGTTCGTCGGCCATCGGGGCGTCTGAGCTGGTGAAAGTCGAGATGTCGACCTTGCCCTTGCTGTCGCTAACCTCGGTGTTTTCCAGGGCGATAGACAACGCCTTGCGACGGGCAACCTCGGCTACAAACGAAGGAATCTGACCGTTCTGGTCGATCACCTTGATGAATTCGTTTGGGTCCATGCCGTATGACTGCGATGCCTGAATCAAGTACTGCATTAGTTCTTGCTCGTTGACCTTAACGTTTTCGGCTAGGGCAATCTCATCGAGAATCATCTGCACCTTGAATGATTTCTCACTCTGCACGGTTACCTCGGCGCGGTGCTCTTTGTCTTCTAGACGACCCTCGCCCTCGAGGTGACGATTTACATCTGCCTCAACCAGTTCGTCAGAAACGGCAACGGTGATCTTGTCCAAAAGCAGGTCGGTTAGTTTGTCGCGTGCTTCGAGGCCCTGGTTGTAAACCTTGGCTTCTCTCAGCTGCTTCTCGATGTCGGCCTTGAGGTCTTTGATGGTGTCAAATTCAGACGCCATCTGAGCAAAGGCGTCGTCTGCCTTTGGCAGCTCGCGCTCTTTCACGGCGGTGAGGGTTACCGAGATTTCTGACTCTGCGCCGGCCTTGTCGCCGCCGACGAGCTTCGACTTGAATGTCGTGCTCTCACCCGCGGTTAGAGTGTCTAGCGCTTCGTCGATTCCGTCTAGCAGGTTGCCTGAGCCAACCTCGTAAGAGATTCCTTGTGCCTCATCGATGACTTTGCCGTCGATTGATGCCTTTAGGTCGATAGAAGTGAAGTCGCCCTTCTTTGCTGGGCGGTCAACGGTCTTCAGAGTTCCGAAGCGTGAGCGAAGGGTGTCGAGCTCTGCGTCGATTTCTTTAGCGTCAACTTTGATGTCAGAGACCTTTACCTTGAGGCTCTTGTAATCAACGAGTTTGATCTCTGGACGCACTTCGACTTCAATCTCGACCACTAGGTCGCCATCCCAGGTGTTCTCGTCAGGAGTCTTCTTGATGTCTGCCTTTGGCTGACCAAGAACGCGAAGGTTGTTTTGCTCAACCGCTTCGCGATAGATGCGGTCTAGACCGTCGTTGATTGCGTGGGCCATGATGGCTGGCTTGCCAACGCGCTTTTCAAGGATGGCAGGCGGAACTTTGCCCTTGCGGAAACCTGGAATGTTAACTTCTTCGGCGATGTGCTCGAAGGCGTGGTCAAGGCTCGGCTTCATGTCGGCAGGACTTGCTTCGATAATGAGCTTGACGCGAGTTGGCTTAATGCGTTCAACGGTGGTTTTCATGAACCTTCTCCTGAAAAGGCCCGCGACGCATCGCAAGCTGGGTTTTAATCGAGTCACTTATAAAACAGTGGTCGGGATGACAGGATTTGAACCTGCAACCCCCTGTACCCAAAACAGGTGCTCTACCAAGTTGAGCCACATCCCGGAGGTTCGCTCTACTTCGAGCAGACAACTTTGTTATCTTATCCCATAGAATGGTCAGGTTGCCGAGTTTTTATCGGCTGACTTCGCGGATGTAGCTTAATGGTAGAGCCTCGGTCTTCCAAACCGATGACGCGGGTTCGATTCCCGTCATCCGCTCCACTAAAAATGCGGTCTATCGACCGCTTTTTTCATTTAACGCTGACACCCAGAGCACCAGTAGAGTTTGCGGCCAGCCATCAATTCGATACTTATCTTTGTCTCACACAGACGGCAAGGTTGACCCTCACGTTTGTAAACCCAGTTTCGCTCTGCTTTGCTGGGGCGTTTGGCAAACAGTTCATCGCGAGTGATCATGAACGAGGTTTTAACACCAATCTTCATTAGCTTCACGGAGTCTTGCCAGATTTCCTCGACCTGCTCTCTGGTCAGGCGGTTGCCTTCAATATGTGGTTCGATTCGGGCTCTGAACAAGATTTCGGCTCGATAAACGTTGCCGATACCTGAGATAACGTCTTGGCTCATCAAGAGTTGCCCAATTGCCACCTTTGATGACAGGACCTTTTCGGTGAAACGCGCCTTTTCTTTGCCCTTCGGGTCAGGATTTAGCGGATCTGGCCCAAGCCGCTTTTCAATGGTCGCAACCTGGGATTCGTCGATAAC
>CAIKYE010000116.1 GCA_903831585.1 uncultured Micrococcales bacterium
CAGTTCGCCTAATGTTTAGTTGAGGGAATTGGAGCTCGGTTTGGCAAACCCATTTTTTGAAGGCAAAACCTTATTAGTCGCGTTCGAAGGCTGGAACGACGCCGCCGAGGGTGCGAGCGGACTGCTCAAGCACCTGGTCAGCGAGCTCGATGCCGAGGTCATGGCTGCGGTCGATCCAGAAGACTATTACGACTTTCAGTTTTCACGACCTACTGTGTCAAATGACGAAGATGGTCAACGCGAGATCAACTGGCCTGGCGCAGAGTTGTTGAGAAGTTCGAAGCAAGCCGCCGAAGAAAATCCTAGATTCGCCGATCTGTTCTTTCTTATCGGCAACGAACCGGCGCGCAGATGGAAGTCTTTTTCCGCGGAAATAATGGAATTCGTTGAGGATTGCGAAATCGACCAGGTGATTTTTCTGGGAGCGGTTCCATCTGATAGCCCGCACACTCGCTCGATTAAAGTTTCTCGCTCAAGTCAGAGTCCGGTGATACGACGACAGCTTGCGATTGAACCAAGCGAATACGAAGGACCGGTTGGAATCATCTCGGTATTAGCGATGTCGCTAGAAGAGGCGGCAATTCCGTCGGTTGCGCTTTGGGCGCCGGTTCCGCACTATGTTCACAACTCCCCTTCACCGAAGGCCACGCTGTCACTTTTGATAGAACTTGAAACCCTGCTTGGCCTTCAGTTCAATCACGGAACTCTCGGCGATGATGCCTTCGCATGGGAGCGCGGGATTGATGAGTTGGCCGAGAACGATGAAGATCTAGCTGCCTATGTAACTCAGCTAGAGTCTGCGAGAGACGCGGCCGACGAAAGTGCTGGCAGCGCAGAGTCTCTCGCTCTTGAGTTCGAGAAGTTCCTAGCCCAAGAAGATGGTTCGAACGATTCGGGCGAAAAGAACCTAGGCAACTAGTGCGCCAGCGCTGAGCAGCGCTAGCAAAGCCAAGCCAACCGCGATGCGCCAAATCACAAACGGCATAAACGAGCCTCGGTTCAAATAGCGCAGCAGCGCAACTATCACCGAGAAACCAATACCAAACGAAACCACTGTTGCGATGGCGGTTGCAGCCAGATCGCTCGGTGCTAGCTGTTGATATGTGGTTGCGAATTCGAAAGTACCGCTGGCCACCACCGCCGGTATTGCAAGAAGAAAACTGTAGCGAGCCGCCGCCTGTCTGCTGTAACCGAGAAAGAGACCCATCGAGATAGTTCCGCCCGATCGTGAAACACCGGGAATCACAGCTAAGGCCTGCGCTAAACCAAACAAAAGTCCGTCACGAGTTGAAATCTCTTTGATTGTTTTCGTGCGTTTGCCGATCTTGTCGGCAACTGCCAGAACAACTCCGAAAACAATCAGTGTGAATGCAACAATCCAGAGGTTGCGCAGTTGGTTCTCAATTTGATTCTTGAAAATGAGCCCGATCGCAATCACGGGAAGGCTTCCAACGATTATGAGCCATCCGAGTTTTGCATCTGCCTTTGCCGCATCGTTTTGCTTAGAGCCAGAAAATAGAGAGCCGAACCACGCGCGAACGATTCTTACGATGTCTTTAAAGAAGTAGATAAGTACGGCGGCTTCGGTGCCGAGTTGAATTGTGGCAATAAATGCGGTGAGCTGTGGTCGACTCATCTGATCGAGCCCGAGAAGCTGGCTGGCAATCTGCACGTGAGCGCTCGACGATATCGGCAGAAATTCGGTCAACCCCTGAATAATGCCGAGGATGATCGCGTCAAAAAAGTTCAATCAGTCTCTTCTTCGTTATCGGCCAATTCGAAAGGCAGCCACTCTTCGAACTTTAGGTCGACCGACTCTTCGTAGTCGAGAAACGCATCCTTTAGAACCTCGTATGCGTGTTGCACTGCCGGGTCTTCGTCGGAACGCTTGCTGCTCATAGCCTCGAAGTGCCTCTCGAGAGCGGCGATAAGTTGCTGAAGTGCGAGTCTCGGTTCGGTAGCCATATGGCAAAACTACCCTGCCCACCGCGTTTTGCGGGTTAAATCGAACTCGCTCGCAAAGTGTGTTCGTGCTACCATCGTCTTTTGTCGCCGAGTTGAAAAACTCAATCACTCGTCCGGGTGGCGGAATGGTAGACGCGCTAGCTTGAGGTGCTAGTCCTCTTCGGGGGGTGTGGGTTCAAGTCCCATTTCGGACACGTAGCTTGAGACAGCTAAACGAAAAACCCCGCATTCACGTGTGGGGTTTTTTGTTTCAGCGCCTTTTACACTTGGATGATGGTCGAACGGGCGGATTCACTCAGCGCAGCGGCCGCATACTCGATAGACGTGGCCAGAGACCTTCTGCAGGGCAAGAGCATGGTGGCCCTCACCGGTGCCGGACTAAGCACCGATTCAGGCATTCCTGACTATCGCGGCGAGGGTCGAGTGGCAAAACACCCGATGACCTACGACGTCTTTATGGGTTCTCACGAGGCCCGAGTGCGTTACTGGGCCAGAAGCTTTGTCGGCTGGAGCCGAATTGCAGATGCAAAGCCAAATCTCGGCCATCGAAGCCTGTCGGCAGCCCAGGCCAATGGTCGCTTGGGCAAAATCATCACTCAAAATGTTGACGGCCTTCACCAATCTGCGGGTGCTCTTGACGTTATCGATTTGCACGGCCGATTGGATCGAGTGGTCTGCACGGGTTGCAAAGAATTGATGAATCGCCTCGACATGGATGCCTTGTTACTCGCGCTGAATCCAAGCGTCAGAAAGAGTGACAGCATTGAATTTTCGCCGGATGGCGATGCCGAAGTCGAGGCTCCTGACGATTTCGCTATTCCCGACTGCCCAAGGTGCTCGGCAATCTTGAAACCAGACGTGGTTTTCTTTGGTGAGGCTGTTCCCGTTGATCGATCGGAACGCGCAATGGCCGCTCTCGAAGCTGCTGAAGCGTTGCTGGTGGCCGGAACCTCGTTGACCGTAAACTCTGGCATGCGTTTTGCCAGAGCGGCGGCAAAATCGGGTAAGCCAATCGTCATCGTAAACTTGGGTCCAACCAAGGCAGATGAGCTTGCGGTTGCAAAAATTGAAGCGAACACCTCGCTCGCTCTCGAAAGGTTGTTGCTTGGCTAAGACAGTTGTTGGCTTGCTGCGCCACGGACAAACCGACTGGAACATAGACCTGCGACTTCAGGGCGTAACCGACGTACCGTTGAATGAGACGGGCATAAAGCAAGCAGAGGCTGCCGCGGCATTTTTGCAAAGCAGCGACTGGGATTTCATCGCCAGCTCTCCCCTGTCGCGAGCGAAAGACACTGCCGATATTGTTGCGAGCAAGTTGCAGATAAGTGAAGTTGCGATAGTGCCACTTCTTCTCGAACGATCTTTTGGCGAAGTTGAAGGCATGATCTATCGCGATTGGAAGCGCGACTATCCAGACGGCATTGCTCCGGGCGGCGAAACTGAAGAAGAGTTGCACGCTAGAACCATCTTGCTTCTGGATGCGCTGCTCGAAACCTACAGGGGAACCAGGGTTTTAACCATCAGTCACGGAGCTCTTATTAGAGCGGTGGTAAACATCCTCAGCCACGGCGAGTTTCCGCTCGACAAGCAGCGAATCAGTAATGCGTCGCTGAGCATTATCGTGCACGAGCAAAACTCCTGGCGAATCGAGAGTTACGAGCCCGCTTCTCTAGCCGAACGCTCAAAGTAGGTTCGCGCCGAAGGCTATTGCCTATTGGCTAGCGGTATAGCGAGTTGATTGCCTCGATCAGTCCCTCGGCCGAAGATTCCCAGTTAAATCTCTTTGCCTGCTC
>CAIKYE010000117.1 GCA_903831585.1 uncultured Micrococcales bacterium
AAGATGTTGGCCTGCTCTTGCTCGGTGGTCCAGTTGTCTTCCGGGTGCCACTGCAACCCGAAGGCCCATCCGCGCGATTTGATCGACACGGCTTCGATTGTGCCCTCTGCCGAACGCGCGATTACCTCGAGCCCATCACCCAGCCGGTCGAGCATCTGGTGGTGGTAGCAACTCGACTCAACGACGTGCTGAGTCAAGCCCAGGTCGGCCCCGTGTGACTCGATGGTTACGTCGTGAACGTGATGGCGGTGCGGCTCATCCATGTGCTGCACCAGGGTGCCGCCGGTTGCCACGTTAACAATCTGGGTGCCGCGGCAAATCGAGAGCAACGGAACCCCGCGCTCGATGGCCCACTTGGCCAAGCTGATGTCGGCTGCGTCTTGTAAATCGTCGACGCCATAGATCTCTTCGCTGGTTGACTCTTGACCATAGGTGCGCGGGTTGACGTCGCCACCTCCCGGCAGCAAGACACCCTGAAATCCGGCGAGGCGTTCATCCCAGTTTGAATCTGAAACCGGTAGCAGGGTCATCGGTTCGCCGCCCGCGGTATAGACGGCTTCGGCTAGACGAAGGGCCGTGACGATTGCCTCGCGGCGGGTGGCCGAGGTGTTCTCGGCGAAACGGCCAAGAATGGCGATTCTCGGGCGAACTGACTGGGTCACATGAGCTCCTAAATCGTTATAAATCGTGGCTTTCCTGCTTGTAAGTATGCCGTAATCTAAGTCATTAGCATCCAAATGACATACATTCTCCGCTGACAAAGGGGCCAGAAGAGTGACCACAATCGACCTCGTAGGCGCATCAATAGACACTCGCCACTTCATCAACGGATCGCGCGTGGCCTCGGCCGAAACATTCACCAACACCTCACCTGTCGACGGAAGTTTCTTGGGTGAGATTTCGCGCGGCGGCGAGCACGAGGTGAACCTAGCTGTTGCTGCGGCGAAGGCTGCGTTCAAGGGTTGGGCGGCAATGGGTCCAAAGAAGCGCGGCGAACTATTACACAAACTCGCAGACCTGGTCGAAGCAAACATCGAGACTCTCGCGCAACTTGAAACCATGGACAACGGATCGCTCTTGCGATCACATCGCCGCGGTGTAATGCCACGCGTTGCGCTGAACATTCGCTTCTTCGCCGACTGGGCGATTAACGATTTGCACCACGAGGTTTTCGAAACCCGTGGTCACAGCAACAACATCTCGTGGGATCCTTCTGGTGTTTGCGCACTAATCACTCCTTGGAACGCACCGCTGATGTTGGCCACCTGGAAGATTGGTCCGGCGCTCGCCGCCGGTGACACCGTTGTTTTGAAACCTGCGGAGTGGACTCCCCTATCGGCGTCTTACTTCGCAGACCTAACCAAGCAAGCCGGAATTCCGGATGGCGTTTTCAACGTCGTGCAGGGTTACGGAAAAGAAGCTGGCGCTGCCCTGGTTGCTCACAAAGATATTTCACGAATTTCATTCACCGGTTCTGTGCCGACGGCAAAAGTAATCGCGCGCTCGGCAGCAGACAATCTAACCCCGATAAGTTTCGAACTCGGTGGCAAGAGTCCGCTCTTGGTTTTCGAAGACGCAGATCTTGACCTAGCCGCAGAGCTCGCAGTCGAACAGTATGACAACGCCGGTCAGGTCTGTCTCTCTGGCACCCGCATTTTGGTTCACGAGTCTGTCGCCGACGAGTTCGCTGCCAAGTTCATCGAACGCGCCGGCAAGATCACGCAGGGTGACCCAAGAGATGAGAACACCGACATCGGCCCGCAGATTCACCAGGTGCACTTCGACCGCATCAAGGGCTTTGTCGACCGAGCCAAGGCCGAAGGCGCAGACATCATCATGGGTGGTGAGCCAAACGCCGAGCTCGGTGGCCTGTTCTTCAGGCCTACCCTGGTCAAGAACCCCGCCGCCGATAGCGAGATCGTGACCGCAGAGGTCTTTGGCCCAGTGCTCTGCATGCAGACCTTCAAAACGGACGAGCATGCACTTGAAATGGCAAACGGCACCGAGTTTGGCCTGGCTGCGGTTGTGGTGTCTGGCAAACGCGAGCACGCCGACAAGATCACCAAAGAACTGGTAGCCGGAACCATCTGGGTCAACTGCTTCTTTGTGCGCGATCTGAGAGCGCCTTTTGGTGGCTCAAAGAAGTCGGGAATCGGCCGCGAGGGCGGAACCTGGTCATTCGATTTTTATGCGGACGTTAAAAACACAGTGGTATCACCAAACGGATGGAAAGATTAACTCATGGGTGAAGTAGTAGGCGCAGCAATTCTGGCTCACGTTCCAACAATCATGTTGCCTGAGGCAACTCGACTTGACTTGAACGATGGCAAAGAAATATCACTGGTTCCAGGTCTCAAGCGTTTTCGCAAAGAGGTCATGGAGACCCTCGACTTTGACACCGTAGTGGTGCTCGACTCACACTGGGCAACCACAGTCGAATTCGTAGTCACATCGGCTGCCGAACGCAGCGGACTATTCACTTCTGAAGAACTTCCGCGTGGAATGTCTCAGGTTCCATACGCGATGAAGGGTGACCCAGAACTCGCAAACGCAATCGCAAAGTATGACGAGAAAAACGGCACCTGGATAACCCCGATCGCAGACCCGCACCTGCCAATTTTTTATGCAACCACAAACCTTTGGCACTACCTCGGTCGTGGTCTCGACGACAAGCGCTGGATCAGCATGAGCGTTTGCCAGACCGGCGACTACGAAGACTTCAAGCGCGCGGGTCGTGCGCTCGGCGAAGCCATCCGTGACACAGACCGCAAGGTTTTGCTACTCGCATCTGGTGCTTTGTCACACACATTCTGGCCACTGCGCGAACTTCGCAA
>CAIKYE010000118.1 GCA_903831585.1 uncultured Micrococcales bacterium
GACATCGCTCAGGCCGCGGTGGCAGCCCCGACCATCACAGATCACTACAAACTCAAAGTGCTCGCCAAGAACATTGGCGATAACAAGAACGCGCAGACCAGGTTCATTCAGATTGGTTTGGCCGGCTCTTTGGCAGAGCAAACCGGCCGCGACAAGACCAGCGTGATTGTCGAACTGCCGACCAATCGCCCAGGTGCTTTGCTCGAAATGCTCGAGCAGTTCGCGGCTCGCGGGGTAAACCTCTCACGAATCGAGTCGCGACCAATCGGTGATCGACTTGGTCGTTACCGTTTCAACATCGACGTGCAAGGACACATCGACGAAGACGCAGTTGCCGAAGCGCTAAAGGGTCTTCACCGCTTTAGCCCGAAGGTTCTATTCCTAGGTTCTTATGCGCGAGCCGACAAAGAAAAATCTGTGCACGAGGGAAACAATTCGAATGTTGAATTTGCCTCTGCCGATGATTGGCTCAAGAAACTTAAGAGCGCACGCTAACCGCACGCGAAATCGATTCAAACTCAGCCTCTTTGATTAGCCCGATGGCATCACCATCAATTTGAAGTTCGACTAGCTCTTCTGGCATTACGCGAATCTTTTTCGAAGTCAGGTTCTCAAGCGTCTTCACATTTGCGGTGGCATCCAAGAGCTTTCTTCCGGCTCGAGTGGTGCGAACCACGTTGTTGCCGATTGTCACTCGCGTCCAAAAATCGATCCAGTCCCAGATTCGTCTGGGGCCGATAACTGCAACGTCAAGCAGGCCGTCATCTAAAGATGCATCGGGCATCATCGACAACTTGCCGGGCAACCAACCCACGTTGCCGATTAGCAATGTCAGCACGCGCACGCTTCGAATCTCGCGCCCGTCGATTTGAATCGAAAGTTTTTGGTAGCGCATCGGCAGCTGCTTGAAGCCCGACTCTGCATAGGCAATCCAGCCGAGTTTGAGTTTGCGAGCCGAGTCGGTGTTGAGCATGATCTTTGCGTCAAAGCCGATGCCAGCCATTACTGCAAAGAGCTTTTCGACGCGGGTGTCATCCTCGAGAATTATGCGGGCCAGACCCATATCCATCGGGTGGGCGATGCCCTGAAGCGCCCTCTTTACCTGGGTGCGCATGTTTTCGAGAGGAATGCCAAGGTTGCGAGCCAAAACATTGCCGGTGCCGATCGGAACGATACCCACGGTCACGGCCGACTTGTTTAGCGCCACCGCTTCGAGCACAGTTCGAACCGTTCCGTCACCGCCGGCTACGACTATATGGGTGGCCTTTTGCGCAATTGCCCGAAGGGCTTGCACCGCGCCGGTTTCGTCGGCTTCTGTCTTGAGCCAAAGAGTCGGCTCCCAGCCGAGTGGAATCACAATCGATTCGACAATCGAACGCAGCTTGCGCAGGTCGACACGACCCGGATAGTAAATAACGGCTGCGCGGTTCTGTTTCTTGGGCACAGGGTCAGCCTAGCCACAATCAAAATGTTCTAAAAAGAGAACATTCATTTGAGTGCCGTTGACCTGTTGTGCCACGCTTGTCTGGAAGGGCGGAGAGCCATGGCCATAAATCAGAAACTTCTTGTCGTCGAAGACAACACGTTCATGCGCGCCCTAATTAGTGACCTTCTCGTTTCACTGGGTTTTGAGGTAGAAGCTGTCGAAAGTGCTTCGGCAGCGGTAAAGGCAGCGGCCAGGTTTGATCCCGATGCCGCCATTCTCGACGTCGAACTCGGCGCCGGCCCAAACGGATTTGACCTTGCCCGCATTCTTCGCGAAACCGCGCCCGAGATCGGACTGGTCTTCTTGACCAACATTCCCGAGCCGAAGACCATTGGGGTCGATAATCGTTCAATTCCCAAGGATGCCGCCTATCTGGTAAAGGATTCGGTTGGCGACATCGACCTGCTGCTAAAAGCAATCAAGGCCAGCATGCGCGGGCGCGTTGGCCAAGAACTAAGACACGATCGCGATGTGCACTCGCTATCGAACCTCTCTCGTTCGCAGCTCGATCTTTTGCACCTGGCAGCGTTGGGTCTTTCGAACACCGAGATTGCGGCTCGTCGTGGCACAACCGTGCGCGCGGTCGAGAACCTCTTCAAGCGAGCAATCGACTCGGCCGGCATCGAGGTTGGCCCTGGTGAACACGGACGCGTTTTGGCTGTGCGCAAGTACATCGAAACCGTTGTTCTGCCCAAGAGCTAGGTTCTGCACAGGCCAAAAATATGGCCAAATTACCCACAGATTAATGCTTGCTCGAGTGGTATCACTTTGATACCATTAGGTTATGGCTATGACACTAAGACTCACCCCAGAACAAGATGAGCGACTTGAAGCGCTCGCAGACATGCTTGGCGTATCAAAGCAGTCGGTCGTATCAATGGCTATCGACCGATTCGACGCGGCCGCCGCGAGGCAGAAAATGCTCGATGAAGCGTTCGATCTCGTCATGACTCGCGATAAAGAGCTTATGGAGCGATTGGCCGACGCGTGATTCGCTTTCTCTCCTATGAAAGCGCAATTCACCAGATCAACCGGTTAGGTTTCACGGTCAAAGATCCTGGGCTTCTTGACAGTGCACTGGCAAGACCGAAGACAACCCTGTTCGGTGAATTCGCATACCCATCCATTGAAGTGATGGCTGCAGCCATGCATCAATCTTTAGTGAAGAACCATCCGTTGATAGACGGAAACAAACGCACAGCTTGGCTGCTGCTCGTTACCTTCTTGTTGATGAATGGGCTGACCATTGAAATGACTACAGACGAGGGGCTTGACTTCACCCTTGGTGTTGCCGATAGCCGATACGACATCGAGCAAGCGGCTGCAATCATAAAGTCGCACCTCATCAGTCTCTAAAAACCACTCGGGTAGGCTTAAGCCGTGATCGACCCAAATCTTCTTCGCGAGAACCCCGAAGCCATCAAGGCTTCGCAGCGCGCTCGCGGCAACGACGAAGCTATCGTCGATGAAGCAGCCAAGGCCGATGCAACCTGGCGCAAGCTGTTGCAAGAATTTGAGACCCTTCGCGCCGAACAGAACGCTGCCGCCAAGCTCGTCGGCGGCGCATCCAAAGAAGACCGTCCGGCGCTAATTGCAGCCGGTCAGGTTTTGGCAGACAAGGTAAAGGCCGCTCAGGAGATTGCCAATGCCGCAGAAATTCGCATGAACGAGTTGATGTGGAAGATCGAGAACGTCGTCATTAGCGGTGTGCCTTCAGGCGGCGAAGAGAACTTCAAGGTCATTAAAGAAGTAGGCACTCACGCAAAGTTTGATTTCGAAGCAAAAGACCACGTTGCCCTTGGTGAGTCGCTCGACGTTATCGACATCGAACGCGGAGTTAAAGTTTCTGGCTC
>CAIKYE010000119.1 GCA_903831585.1 uncultured Micrococcales bacterium
AATCGGGCAAAAATTGAAAGCACGATTCGAAATGCAAACCTGGTGCTCGAGTTGCAGCGCTCTGGTCAGAGCATCAGCGACATTGTGTGGTCATTCGCTCCCCCGGTTAGTAAGCGCAAGAGAGCTCAGGCTGACTTCGAGTGGGTTGCCACGACAGCGGAATCGGAGGCGCTGAGTAAGCACCTCCGAAAACTTGGCTTTGGCTTCGTCGGTGCTACCACTATGTATGCGCTGATGCAGGCAACCGGAATGGTGAACGATCACGCGCCAGGTTGCTTCAGGCGCAATCAGCTCTAGTTGGAGGTCGGTGGCAAATAGCTAACCACCAGGGTGAGTTCGTGACCCGACTGCTCGAGACCAAACCCCGCTTGCTTAGCAATGCGCCTGAGGTCGGCGATGGTCTTTGGCAACTCTTTGGCGTTTAGCACCGCGTGAATCAGCTCGCCCTTTGACTTTTTGTTGAAGTGATTCATCGAGCTGCGCGTGCCATCGGTGGCCTCGAGCACCACATCGAGCCAGTAGCTCTCGATGTCGCTTGGAATCGGAGCTAGGGCAACATACTGCTTGGAGCGCATGTCTATAACCACCCCCTTCAGTCTGCGAAAGATTGCTTGATGCGGTTCTGTCCAGATTGCCTTGAGCTTGGGCGTCGCAGAAAACTTGTAATTCGGAATCAACCCGGTAGCAGGTATTAGACCGTAAAGCGCTGATTGAATCAGCACCGCCTCTTTGGCCCGCTTGACTGCGGCATCGCTCAAGTGAGCAAATTCGGTCGGTGTTCCCTTTAGTCCGCGTCCATGAACCGCTGCATACAGCGTGCCGGTATAGCGATCCAGCGCCATCATGGTGGGCGCATCGAGTGCACCTTTGTCTTCGAGCAATTCTGCCGCCTGCTTGCGAGCGGGTTCAAGCGTGCCGAAAGCTAGCGCAACCTGTCTCACCGAAAGCGAATTCTCAATCGCACCCGGATACGCACGGGGTGCCTTGGTCTCTGAAGGGGGAAGCAAGAACAGCATTTGCCAAGTCTAGGTTGCTCCGCAAAAGGCTCGTGCGAGGTCGGCTTAGACTTGAGTCATGGTCAAACTTACGAAGATTTACACACGCACCGGCGACGAGGGCACCACCGGTTTGAGCGACTTCTCACGCACTCGAAAGACCGACCCTCGCATCGAGGCTTATGCCGATGTCGACGAGGCTAACTCTGCAATTGGTGTTGCTGTTTCGCTGGCACGCAATGAGTTCGATCACGAAACCTTGCAGCTGCTGTCACAGATTCAGAACGATCTCTTCGATCTTGGTGCCGACCTATCGAACCCGCTGAACGAGCATTACGAATATGAGCCGCTGCGCGTTGATGCAATCTGGATCGACGCTCTAGAAACAGCAATCGACAAATACAACTCTCAGCTCGAGAAGTTGGACTCTTTCATTCTTCCTGGTGGCTCTGGCTTAGCAGCAGGTCTGCACCTCGCACGCACTGTAGTACGTCGCGCAGAGCGAGCAACCTGGCACGCAATCGAGGCATACGGAACCGAACCCGCCAAGAAGGGGCACAACGATGGCGGAGTCAGCCCAGTTGCCGCAAAGTACCTAAACCGTCTGAGCGACCTTTTGTTTGTTCTCGCCCGCTATGCAAACATCAAGCACGGCGGCGACGTCAAGTGGGTTCCGGCAGCTAACCGTCGCGAGCGACCTGAGCACCCAACTCGCACCGAGTAAAGAGCTCTCTTCCTTAAAGAGAAAATCCCCCGCAGAAGTTGCGGGGGATTTTCTTTTGAAACTCTAAACGAGCGCCGCGTGACGGGCGAAGATTGTCAGAACATCGTGCTCAATTGACAAGAATCCGTCTTCTGCCGAGGCAACCAACTTCTCACCGGTTGGCAGAGTGATGCGCACTTCGCCCGCGGCCAAGATCGCGAGCATCGGCTCGTGCCCAGGCAGCAAACCAATTTCACCCTCGACCGTCTTGGCGATAACCATTTTGGCGTCACCACTCCAGACTGCCTGATCGGCAGCCACAAGCTCGACGCGAAGGGTTTTGTCAGACATTACTTGCTGCCCGACTGCTTCTGTAGACGTTCGTAGTTAGCCATAACCATGTCGAGGCCACCCACGTTGAAGAATGCCTGTTCTGGAATGTGGTCAAACTCTCCCGAAGCAATCTTGCTGAAGCCCTCGATGGTGTCTTTGATTGGAACGGTCGAACCAGCAACACCCGTGAACTTGGTAGCCATGTAGGTGTTCTGAGACAAGTACTGCTGAATGCGACGAGCGCGTGAAACGGTGATCTTGTCTTCTTCAGAAAGCTCCTCGACACCAAGGATGGCGATGATTTCCTGTAGTTCCTTGTTCTTCTGCAGAATTCGCTTAACCAGAGTTGCGGTCTCGTAGTGATCCTTGCTGATGTAGCGAGGGTCAAGAATTCGAGAGGTCGAAGTCAACGGGTCAACCGCTGGGTATAGACCCTTCGAAGCGATTTCACGAGAGAGCTCGGTGGTCGCATCCAAGTGGGCAAAGGTGGTTGCCGGAGCCGGGTCGGTGTAGTCGTCGGCTGGAACATAAATCGCCTGCAACGAAGTGATCGAGTGACCACGGGTTGAGGTGATGCGCTCCTGCAATAGACCCATCTCATCGGCCAAGTTCGGCTGGTAACCCACAGCAGAAGGCATGCGACCTAGAAGGGTCGACACCTCAGAACCTGCCTGGGTAAAGCGGAAGATGTTGTCGATGAACAAAAGCACGTCTTGCTTCTGAACATCGCGGAAGTACTCGGCCATGGTCAATGCCGAAAGAGCAACGCGAAGACGCGTGCCTGGTGGCTCATCCATCTGGCCGAAGACCAGCGCGGTCTTGTCGATAACGCCCGACTCGGTCATTTCGTCGATTAGGTCGTTGCCCTCACGAGTACGCTCACCAACACCGGCGAAAACCGAAACACCGTCGTGGTTTTCGGCCACGCGGTAAATCATTTCCTGAATCAAAACGGTCTTACCAACACCGGCGCCACCGAATAGACCGATCTTTCCACCCTGAACATAAGGGGTGAGCAAGTCGATGACCTTGATTCCGGTTTCG
>CAIKYE010000120.1 GCA_903831585.1 uncultured Micrococcales bacterium
CGGTCAAACTGTTGACGGCTGGCTGCATGAATCGAGTGTGAAACGCTCCGGCGACCTGCAGTGCAATGACCCTGCTTCCGGTTGGTGGGTCAAGTTTTAGTCTTTCTATAGCAGCCTGAGAGCCCGCTGCAACGATTTGACCGCCACCGTTGAAGTTGGCCGGCTCGAGTTCGAGTTCAACCAGTTTGGCAAGCACAACGTCTTCTGAGCCACCGACGACCGCAGCCATCGATGTTGGCTCTATCGCTGCAGCGGCTGCCATTTCGAGACCGCGCTTTGAAACAAAACGCATTGCATTCACGTTGCTCAATACTCCAGATAGTGCTGCCGCGGTTATCTCACCTACCGAGTGACCCGCGAACCCTGCGATCGCAGACTTAGGGCCTGAGCCGCCCGCAAATAGCGCCGATGCCGAAGCGATTCCGGCAGCAACAATCAACGGCTGAGCAATTGCGGTGTCTCGAATTGTGTCTGCATCGCTAACGGTGCCGTGCTTGATTAGATCAACCCCGCTTGCTTCGGTTAGCTCTTCGATGGTTGATTTGAAACTTTCAAGCTCGAGCCATGGAGCAAAGAAGCCGGGACTCTGCGCTCCTTGACCTGGGCAAACAATAGCAATCACGGGGTTTCTAACTTTCTCTCGTTGAATCGCTCATCGAACCTAGGACCATAGCAACCTGCAGAACAAATGCCTCGTGTGCGCCGGTTGCATCCCAGCCAATAACTTCGCTGATTCGCTTGAGACGATAGCGAACGGTATTGGCGTGCACAAACAATTGTTTCGAAGTTGCTTCGAGCGATCTGCCGCACTCGAGGTAGGCAATCAGTGTCTCGAGCAGTTCGGCAGAATTGTCTGCCAAGGGTTTGTAGATTTTGTCGACCAAGGTCTGTTTTGCGAGTGTGTCACCGGCGAGAGCACGCTCTGCCAGAACATCGTCGGCGTGCGTGATGCGTTTTGCCTTGCTTGCGTTTCTTAGTACGGCAAAAGCAGAAAGTGCGGCACGAGCAGAACTGTGAGCCGCAGAGACATCTCGAACCGTTGGGCCCACAACTAGAGCGCCGGGAGCAAAGAAAGGCTCTAGCAAGGCAACGATTGCCGAGAAAGAGACAGCTGATTTGTCGTTAGCAGTTTTTGAAGTGCGACCGACAACAACAATCAGCCGATCGCCGTGAACGCCAATAAGAACGTCAGCTTCTGACTTTCTAGCGGCGCGGCGAAGGCTGTCGGCGTCGAGAGTTGCATCGGTGTTTCCGATCAGCACCAGAGCAGAACCGTTTGCTCGCCAACCAAGCGCAGCAACACGGGAGGCTATTTCGTCGGTGTTCTCGCCGCTGAGAATCGAGTCAACTACCAAAGCTTCGAGACGAGCATCCCAGAGTCCTCTAGCTTCGGCAGCCTTTGCGTAGACGTCGGCCGCACTAAATGCAATTTCACGCGAGTAAAGCAAAACCGCTTCGCGCAATTGTGGGTATTCCCGAACAACGCGTTCCTCAACAACCTGCACAACAACCCGAATCAGTTGAAGGGTCTGCTGCAACGAAATCGATCTGAGTAGTTCTCGCGGCGCGAGCCCGAAAACATCTGCGGCGACCCAGGGTTGAGATTTTGGATTTTCATACCATGCCAAAAAAGAGCCGATGCCGGACTGGGCAACGAGTCCAACCGAAGCTCTTCGTGCCGCCGGCATCTCTCGATACCAGGCGAGTGTCTCATCTAGTTGGCGAAGCGTCTGGCTGCTTAGCTCACCCGAGATTGAGGCGAGCCAAGCTAGGGTTTCTTGCTTAGGCGTCGCCACCGGCAGTTCCAGATGTGCCCGCGGTTACGTCTAGCAATCTGTAACGCTCGATTGCCTGTGCCGGAATCTGTGCGTCGACTTCGCCACGCTCAACCAACTGCTCTAGCACGCGAACCACGATTGATGGACCGTCGATCTTGAAGAAACGCCTTGCAGCTGCTCGGGTGTCAGAGAATCCGAAGCCGTCTGCTCCGAGAGTTGCGTAGTCACCCGGAACCCACTGGCGAATCTGGTCTTGCACGGCGTGCATGTAGTCGCTAACACCCAGGAACGGCCCCTTCGCCTCAGAGAGCTTGTGGGTCAGGTAAGCGTCGGGAACATCGGCGTTCGGGTTCAAGAACTTGAACTCGTCGCGCTTGAGCCCGTTGCGGCGAAGCTCTGTCCAAGATGTAACCGACCAGATGTCTGCCGAAACGCCCCAGTCATCTTGAAGCAGGCGCTGAGCTTCGTAGGCCCAGGCAATCGCCACGCCAGAAGCCAAGATTTGCGCCTTGGTGCCGCTTTGAGTGTTCTCGCTGATGCGGTGAATTCCACGGATGATGCCATCGACGTCGACGTTTTCTGGTTCGGCCGGTTGAACGATTGGCTCGTTGTACACGGTTAGGTAGAACAGAACGTTCGGATCTTTGTGGCTTCCGCCATACATGCGTTCCAAACCGTGACGAATGATGTGTGCAATCTCATAACCACTTGCAGGGTCGTATGTGATTACCCCGGTGTTAGTTGAAGCGAGCAGAGGAGAGTGGCCGTCGGCGTGCTGAAGCCCTTCGCCAGTCAAGGTGGTTCTTCCGGCGGTTGCACCGATCATGAAGCCACGTGAGAGTTGGTCGGTCGCGGCCCAGATTGCATCTCCGGTTCTCTGAAAACCGAACATCGAATAGAAAACGTAGAAAGGAATCATCGGCTGACCCTGAGTCGCATAGCTTGTGCCAGCTGCTGTTAGTGCCGCGATTGATCCGGCTTCATTAATTCCGGTGTGCAAGATTTGTCCGCCGGCTGACTCTTTGTAAGAGAGCAGCAGGTCTCTGTCTACAGAAATGTAGTGCTGACCATTCGGGTTGTAAATCTTTGCGGTTGGAAAGAAAGCGTCCATTCCGAATGTTCTTGCTTCGTCGGGAATGATTGGAACGATTCGATCGCCAAATTCCGGAGAGCGAAGTAGATCTTTCATCAGACGCACGAAAGCCATCGTGGTCGCAACGCCCTGAGTTCCTGATCCGCCCTTTGCGATTTTGTATGTCTCTTCACTCGGCAGTTTGAAATCAACATACTTGCTTCGACGTTCTGGAAGGTATCCACCGAGTTCACGGCGTCGTTCATGCATGTACTGAATCTCTGGCGCATCTTGACCGGGGTGATAGTAAGGCGGCTGGTATGGATTCTCTTCTAGTTGCGCGTCGGTAATTGGAATCTTTAGTTCGTCTCTGAAACCCTTGAGGTTTTCAAGAGTCAACTTCTTCATCTGGTGGGTGGCGTTTCGACCCTCGAAAGACTTGCCAAGACTGAAGCCCTTGATGGTCTTGGCCAGAATGACCGTCGGCTGCCCCTTGTGCTCGACGGCCGACTTGTAAGCCGCATAGACCTTGCGGTAATCGTGGCCACCGCGCTTGAGGCCCCAGATCTGGTCGTCGGTCATGCCCTCGACCAGCTTGGCGGTTCTAGGATCACGTCCGAAGAAGTTTTCACGAAC
>CAIKYE010000121.1 GCA_903831585.1 uncultured Micrococcales bacterium
ATGGCACGAGCAAAAATTTCACCCTTCACCACGAAGCGCTGTTCGAAATAGAAGGCTTCGTCATCCCAGCCGACCACCTTGGTCTCAAGGTCAAAGAGTTGCCAAGGCGTCAGCGATTTTCTGAACGTGATGTTTGAAGCGACCACAACCGGATACCACTGGCGCGCCTTCCACTTGGGCCAGAGATTACTGCGCATAGCTTGGTCGTAGCGGCCGATGTCGAGCAGGGTAAGAAAGATGCCGTTGTTCATGTGCATGTAGATGTCTAGATCGGTTGGCCACACTCTGAATGTGCGAATGCCAACCTCGCCGAGGTCGAGCTTTGCTCGCGAACGCCAAGACAGCGACTGCCAGAGCAGTCGTAACCACATATTCAATTTGCGATTACCAGATGGTGACGCGTTGTGATTCTTCGAGCCATAGCTTGTCGCCAGGCTTCACATCGAATGCCTCATAGAACGAACCGAGGTTGCGAACAATCTGGTTGCAACGGAATTCGTTTGGTGAGTGCGGGTCGGTAGCCAGACGCTGAATAACAAGTTCATCGCGACCCTTGCCGCGCCAAGCCTGACCCCACGACAAGAACAGTCGTTGGGCTCCGGTGTAACCATCAATGACTTCTGGCTCTGTACCGTTCAACGTGTTCATGTATGCCTTGTATGCAATCGAAAGCCCACCGAGGTCACCGATGTTTTCACCAATTGTGAGTTCACCGTTTACCTTGTTTGAGTCGTCGAGCTGAGCGGGTGAAAGCGCTGCGTACTGATCGATGAGGTTCTTAGTGCGCTTCTCGAAAGCCTCGCGGTCTTCATCGGTCCACCATGATTGCAACGCTCCGTCGCCGTCATACTTCGAGCCCTGGTCGTCGAATCCGTGACCAATTTCGTGACCGATAACCGCGCCGATTGCACCGTAGTTAACGGCGTCGTCGGTGTCGAGGCTGAAGAACGGTGGCTGCAAGATTGACGCCGGAAACACTATCTCGTTGAAGCCCGGGTTGTAATAGGCGTTCACGGTCTGCGGTGTCATGAACCACTCGTCGCGATCGATTGGTGAACCGATCTTGGCCACCTCAATCTTGGTGACGAATGCAGCAACGCGGCGCATGTTGCCAACCAGGTCATCTCGGTCAATCTCGAGGTTTGAATAGTCACGCCACTTCACCGGATAACCGATCTTCGGGGTGAACTTGTCTAGCTTGACCAGGGCCTTCTTCTTGGTCTCGTCGGTCATCCACTCGAGGGCAAGAATGCTCTCGCGGTATGCCTCGATGAGGTTGTGCACCAAGCCATCCATGCGCGACTTAGCCGCTGGAGGAAAGTGCTTCGCTACGTAGATTTCACCGACGGCTTCGCCGAGTGAACCCTCGACGGCCTGAACGGCGCGCTTCCAACGAGCGCGCATTTCTGGCTGCCCGGTTAGCTTGCGACCATAGAAGTCGAAACGGGTGTTTACGAAATCTTCGCTCAGGTATGGGGCCATCTGATTGATTAGGTTGAACGTAAACCATGACTTGAGTGACTCAAGGTTTTTGTCTGAGAACATTTCGCCAAGACCGGTGAAGAAACTCGGAGTCATGATGACGCTCTCGGCCAGAATCTTTTTGTCGAGCCCAGCGCCATCGAGCCACAGCTGCCAGTCGAAGTTGCCGCTTAGTTCTTGCAGCTCATCGAATGACTTTAGGTTGTAAGTCTTTTCTGCATCGCGAGTTTCAACAACACTCCAGTGGTGCTTTGCGAGCGCGGTTTCGAATTCGAAAACGTTTTTTGCGTGCGCTGCTGCATCTTCTGCAGACCAACCGGCAAGCTCAAACATCTTCGCGATGAAAGGCACGTATGCCTCTCTAAACTCTGCATACTTTTCTTCGCGGTAGTAAGACTCGTCAGGAAGACCGAGGCCGCCCTGGTAAAGGTTTACGAGATAACGGGTTGGGTCACCCGGATCGTTGTTAACATACATTCCGAATTGACCGTCGATGCCCTGAACAGACATCTCACCGATGAGCTTGTTCAGTTCGGCAACGCTAGAAATCTTTTCGATGCGAGCCAAGTCATCTGCGATTGGAGCCTTGCCATATTCGTTTGCTCGTGCCTCGTTTAAGAACGAGCCATACATGTCACCGATCTTTTGGCTGACGCCTGGCTTCGGGTTCTTGGCGGCATCCTCGAGAATTTCGCGAACGCGCTCTTCGCTGAGGTCTCGCAAGATCATGAACGAACCGTAGGTCGCCTGATCTGAAGGAATCTCAACCTCGTCTAACCACTTGCCGTTGGTGTGGCGAAAGAGGTCGTCCTGTGGGCGAACCTTGGTGTCGAAATTAGCAATGTCTAGGCCGGGTTTGATTGTCATGTTTTTATCCTATTTGCGATTCGATGGTGTTTTGCTTCGCTTCTCGAGGCTCTCCCTTGAATCCCCAGCCAAGGTACTTTTGAAGGCTGAAATGCGCAATTAGCCCGGTGGCCAGCACCACTAGCTGTGGAATAGACAGCTCGAAACTCAAATCGATGCTTGACGGAATCTGCCAGCTGCCTGCCCTGTCAGACTGCAAGACTCTGTAAACAAGGTAAAGGACCGGAAGCGCAAAGCCCAAGTTGGCAATGTTTCGGTAGGCGACTCGAAAAGCTCGGTCGCGTCTAGCTCGCTGGTATTCGTCGAAAAAGGTGTCTGGCTCTACAGAGAGAAAGCGAAACTGAAACCAGTCATCTGTACTTGAGCTGAAAACATAGCGCACAGAAATTGCGTTCAGGGCTAAGAGGACGGCAACTGCTGGAACGTACCACCAGACTAATTGCTCATCTAAAAATGCCAGATAGCCAAAACCAAAGAGTGTGAGCCAAGTAACTATTGTGAGAATAACTCGGGCAGCGGTGCTCCGCAAGAAATTAAAGAAGGTGTCGTTCTTGACTGAATTGGATATCAGCGACTCAAGCTTGTCGTTTAGATCGTCTACCTCTTTCTCAATCGAAGTGACAGGTTCGAATGAATCTAACGAATCTTGCTTTGTGATGTTGAACTGAAAAGTTCCGATACGAAACCTCACGGCCATTAGTTGCTCTCCTCTTCTAGTTTGAAAATGTCTTCAACCTGGGTAGCCAAAGCTTTCGAGATCTGAAGTGCCAGAACGAGGCTCGGCAAGTACTCGCCGCGCTCTATGTACCCGACCGTCTGGTAGTGGACACCAAGCAAATCGGCAAGCTGTTGCCGACTCATACCTAGACCTATTCGAATTACTTCGATTCGGTTGCTGACGCGCTCTTCTTGGCTTTTCGGTTTACGACCCATGTGAGATAGCATAATTGCTATGTAGTAATAATGCAACAATAAATATAAATTTCTTGAATTTTCCCTGACGGCTAATATCGACAGAGTGGAACTTCAAAAAATCATCCTTTACTACGGCTTTGCGCCGGTCGCCGATCCTGAGGCTCTCAAGCTCTGGCAGAAGACCCTGTGCGAATCGCTTGGCCTAAAGGGACGCATTTTGATCTCAAAACACGGCATTAACGGCACCCTGGGCGGCGATATGAGCGCCCTAAAGAAATACGTACGCGAAACCAAGCAGTTTGCTGGCTTTGGCAAGATCGACTTCAAGTGGTCTGAGGGCACCGGCCAGGATTTTCCTCGCCTGAGCGTCAAGACCCGCAAGGAACTCGTGGCTTTTGCCAGCCCAGATGAGATCACGGTCGATAAGTCAGGTGTAACCAA
>CAIKYE010000122.1 GCA_903831585.1 uncultured Micrococcales bacterium
ACGTCCTTTGCGCTGCATGAGTTCTTGCAGCAAACGAAACTCGGTTGGCGAAAGTTCAATTGCAACGCCATCGACAGTCACCTGGTGCGCATCTTCGTCGAGACGAACCGGCCCAACCTGTAGCACTTCGCGCTGAGCGTTCAGCAGATGTTTGAGTCGCGCCTCAACTCGCAGCATCAATTCTTCGAGCCCGAATGGCTTGGCCACATAGTCGTCAGCGCCGGCCCGAAAACCAACCGCCACATCTGCGCGGTCTCCACGGGCAGTAAGCAGAATCACAGGAGTCTCGTTGCCGGTAGCCCGCAAGCGCTCGAGCAGCTCGAAGCCGTTGACCTTAGGCATGTTCACGTCAGAGATGATTAAGTCGAAGTCACCCTCATAGATCTCACGCAATGCCGCGTGGCCGTCGGCTGAGGTGGCCACTGCGTATTGCTGCATTCGCAAGGCATCGGCAAGCATGTCGCGCACGCCTGCCTCATCATCAACCACAAGGATGCTTGCCTTGGCCATGGTGACCTCCTGCTTTGAGTCTAGATAGCGGGTCAAGTTCTAACCCTCTGCGCACGGTTTTCTAAGACTTTTCTAAGAACCCGTATGCAACTCTTTGGGTATCAGGTTTTATCACCAAAGAGAGAGAATCAAAATGTCAGCAAAGAAGACTTTCGCAGCAGTAGTTCTGAGCACCTCACTCGTGCTCGGTGGTTCGATTGCCGCAATGGCAACCGAGACCCCAAGCACCCCGGTTTCAGCGCCTGCTGTTTCACCAACTCCAAAGCCAAGACCGTGGCAAGAATACAAAGAAGCGATGACCGTATTCAAGACCGCCATGACTCAGTTCAAAGCAGATCGAATCACTTTCGAAGCTGCGATGACTGCACACAGAACTGCGATGACCGCATACTTCACAGCAAGAAAGCCAATCAACGACGCATTCAAGGCATCAGTTGATTCAGCACGCGCAACTCTCAAAGCTGCTCTTGAAGCTGCGACAACTAACGAGCAGAAGACTGCTGCCTACAACGCCATGAAGACTTCGGTTTCGGCCGCAGTTTCAATTCGCGAGGCAGCTATCACTGCGCTCGGTCCAGTTCCGGTAAGGCCAGTCAAGCCAGCGAAGCCAGTAAGACCAACCGCTCCACCAAAACCGGTTAAGCCAACTCCTGCTCCAACTGTTTCTCCTAACTAAGCAGGTCGTGCGGCTAACCCCGCCGAAACGAAAAACTCCCCGGCAAATCAAGCGCCGGGGAGTTTCTCGTTTGACGAAGCAAGCAAGAGTCATAGACTGACGACATGTTCTCGATTCGAAAGATTGCCGCCATTTCTGCTGCAACTTTCGCGCTAGCGGCTTGCGCACCAACCGCCGGCCCAACCGCCGAACCCGAGCCGACCCCGGTCTATGTGACGGCACCGCTCACCGGCATGCAGTATCTCGAGGGAAGCGCTGAAGCGAGTACCTTGAGTCGCCCATCCGTGGCCTGCAAAATCGACAACAGCGAAGCGGCACGCCCACAGCTTGGCCTCAACCGCACCGACCTGGTTTTCGTTGAGATGGTCGAAGGTGGCCTAACCCGCCTAGTTGCCCTCTGGCACAGCACTCAGCCAACAGCCGTCGGCCCGGTTCGCTCGATTCGCCCAATGGACCCCGACATTCTCAGCCCGTTCGGCGGCATCGTTTGCTATTCGGGCGGCCAGGCCGTGTTCGTCAACATGATGCGCAACACCAATGTTTTCAACGCCAGCGAGACCACCGAGCAAGACAAGGGCACCTTTAGTCGCAGCAAAGATCGCTACGCCCCGCACAACGTTATTGTCGATGTCGACAAGTTGGCCGCGGCGCATCCTGAGATTGCAGCCCCTGGTGTGCAGTTTGGTTTCGCCAATTCGCTCGCCAATTCAACCGCTGCCCTCACCGGCACTTCGGTGTCTGATATAAAGGTCTATTTTCCGTTGGCCCTGAGCCAGTGGGCACCTAACGCCGAGGCGACCCGCTTTATGCGAACTCAAGACGGTGAATCACACACGGATGCCGCCGACGGCAGCCAGATCAGCGCAGCAAACGTGGTCATCATGACGGTCACCATCGACCGCTCATACCTGGGTGGCCTCTATAGCAAGGTGCCGAAAACCAACCTGATTGGCACCGGGCAAGCCCAGGTTTGCTCGGCCGGCAAGTGTGTCAGCGCCACTTGGGCGAAGACCGGCCAGACCTCGCCGATCACGTTGACCGATACTGCGGGTAATCCGGTGCTTTTGGCTCCTGGCAACACTTGGGTTGAGCTCATGGCGGCCTCGCCAGAGGGCAGATTGGCCATAACGGCCAAGCCAACACCTACCGCCACACCAAACTAGTGAATATACGGGTATCCACCTATTGGCCTGGTTTGCCCTCAAAGCATCTAGTAATTTCTTACCTATGAGGTTGTGGCGGCGACCCCAGCGCTTTGTTGCGCTGGCTAAACAAAAAGGGCGTGCTTGGTCAAGCGCGTTGCTTGTTGCCACCCTTACCCTCGCTCTCGCATC
>CAIKYE010000123.1 GCA_903831585.1 uncultured Micrococcales bacterium
GGCGACTCAGACGAAGACGCCGAAGATTCAGACGACACTGTCGCAGTTGATTCAAAAGAAGATTCAGAAGAAAAAGAAGTTGAGCTCGCCGAGTCAGCGACGCAACTCGCGGATGAAAGCCCAGACGCCGAGCAGAATGCCGACGACGCAAGTGGCCGCATACCAAGGTTCTTGAGACGTCGACTGGGTCGACTGAAACACAAGAAATAGCAACGCAATAATCCAAAGTGCAACGCCAACCAAAATTGCGGCTTTCGCATTCACCTTGGTTGGTTGCGGATCTGGCTTTCGCTCAGAGTCCTTTACATAGAAGCGCATGGTTCGAAACTATCCGAGTTGTGAAACAACGTAGTCAATTGCACCAGTGAGTTTCTGCACATCTGCCAACTCGGTTGCGGTGAAAGTGGCAACTCGAAGTTGGTTGCGCCCCAGCTTGCGATAGGGGTCGGTGTCGACAATCGAGTTTGCCCGAAGCACCTTGGCAACAGCGGCAGCATCGACCGATTCGTCAAAGTCAATCGTGACAACCACCTGTGAGCGGTGGTCTGGGTTTGACACAAACGGAGTGGCAAACTTCGACGACTCGGCCCAGTCATAGAGGTGAGCAGAAGCTGCTCGGGTTCTAGAGTCGGCCCAGGCCAAACCACCGTTGGCATTCATCCAGTCGATTTGCTCTGCAAGCAAAAACAGGGTGGCGATTGCCGGGGTGTTCAGGGTCTGGTTCAGACGCGAGTTATCGATGGCCGTCTTGACGCTCAAGAATTCCGGAATGTAACGATCGCTCGCAGCGATTCGCTCGGCGCGCTCAACTGCAGCCGGTGACATTAGCGAAACCCAGAGACCGCCGTCTGAAGCAAAGTTCTTTTGCGGAGCGAAGTAGTAGACATCGGTCTGGTTGGCATCGAAGTCGATTCCACCGGCGGCAGAGGTTGCATCTGTGAACATTAGTGCGCCGGCGTCTGCGCCTGCGACGCGAGTGACCGGTGTTGCAACCCCGGTCGAAGTCTCGTTCTGTGCGTATGCATAAGAGTCGACACCGGCCTCGGCGCGAAGCTCAAGGCGAGAGCCAGGCTCACCGTTAATCACGGTTGGTTTTTCAAGCCACGGATTAGTCAGTGCGGTGGCGAACTTTGCACCGAACTCACCGTGCACCAGGTTCTGCGCCTTGCGCTCGACTAGCGAGAACGCGGCGGCATCCCAGAATGCGGTTGATCCGCCGTTGCCAAGAACAATCTCGTAGCCGGTTGGGTTGTGAAAGAGTTCGAGCAATCCTTCTTGAACGCGCTTGACCAGGTTCTTGACCGGAGCCTGGCGATGCGAGGTTCCCATTAGCGCAGCGCCCTCGGTTGCGAAAGCGGCAAGCTGGGCTGGTCGAATCTTCGATGGGCCGCAGCCGAATCGTCCGTCTTCTGGAATGAATTCTGCGGGAATCTTGATGTCGGCCATGAGGCAATTCTAGCCAGCGAAGTCGAGAGAGTAATCTAGACGCAACGAGGAGGCGAAATGGAACACGACTTAATAGACACCACCGAGATGTATCTGCGTACGATTCTCGAGCTCGAAGAAGAAGGCCAGGTTCCGCTTCGCGCTCGCATTGCCGAGCGACTAGATCACGCTGGCCCAACGGTGTCTCAGACGGTCGCCCGAATGGAGCGCCTCGGCTTAGTTGTTGTTTCGGCCGATCGTCACCTCGATCTGACCGATGACGGCAGGCTCGAAGCCATCCGTGTGATGCGCAAACACCGACTTGCCGAGCGCTTGCTCGCCGATGTGATCGGACTCGAGTGGGAGTTTGTGCACGAAGAAGCCTGTCGCTGGGAACACGTTATGAGCGAGCAGGTAGAGCGCAAGATCATCGGCCTCATTTCTAGCCCAGACGTTTCTCCATACGGAAACCCAATTCCGGGATTGGCCGAACTCGGTCACAAGTCGAACGAAGCCTTTCGCGACGGCGTGGTTTCGGTTTCATATTTGGTCGGGGAGTCTGATGGCAAAAAGTATCGATTGGTGCGAATCGGTGAACCGATGCAGGTCTTCAGTGAACAACTTGCAGACATGCGAGACGCCGGTCTGATTCCTGGAGCAACCGTCACTATCGAATTTGAGGCAGACGGGGTTCGGGTCTGTGTTGCAGATACCGGCAAGGCCATGATTTTCAGCCGAGAAATGGCGTCTCACCTCTTTGTTGCCGTCTAAAAAGACCGCCTGAACCCCTGATTTCTAGGGGTTTTGCTTGCCTGAAAACCTGTGAATGTGCACGATGGGGTCGGCGGTTGCCGATAATCGGGTAAAATTGGGGGAAGTGGATGCCCCGAGCAATAATCCGAGCGGAGAAATCTAGTGGCCCAACAAGGCAACGGCAGACACCGCGCAGACGTCGAGGTTAAAGTTCTCGAATCTTTTGAATTGCGCAGTCGTCGATCGATACGCGAAGCCGAAAAGGCTCGACTTTCGCGCGCCGAACGACGCGAAGCCAAGAAAGCCGCGTCACAAGACGCCGCCTATTTTGCCGCCACCGAAAACAGCCAGGTCGCTAGTGCCAATGTCATTCGCGCAACTCGCAAAGTCACCTGGTTCTCGCGTCGCCAAGTTCGAAACGCAATCACGATGACCATCAGCTCAGGAATCTTCGCAACCTTCGCGCTGCCCGCTTACGCCTTCAATCCAGATGTTGCTGCGATGGCTCGATTCACCACCACAAGCTCGCAAGAACTGGCAAATGCCGATGGCAACCAGAACCTAACCGTGGCCGCAGTGAACACAGTCAAGTTTGTGCGCGGTACCTATGAGGATGCCAAGGCTTCAGAGATCGAACGCGAAGCTCGACTCACAAACTACAGAACCTATTCCGGCCCAACCGCGGCCGACTTTCTAGCCAATCCGAAATACACGGGATTGGATGCGGCAACCATCCTTGCCGTTGCCGCAAAATACGTCGGCACACCCTATGTATTCGGTGGCGAAACCCCAGCCGGTTTCGATTGCTCTGGCTATGTGACGTTCGTGTTCTCGCAATTCGGAATCCCTCTGCCGCACACCGTGATCGGCCAAAACCGCATGGGCATGTTGGTCAAGCGAGAAGACGCATTGCCTGGCGACCTGGTGATCTTCAACGATTTGAGCCACAACGGCATCTATGCGGGCAACGGAAACTTCTATCACGCTCCTCGTCGCGGCGACTCGGTCAAGCTCGCTCCGATCTATACCCCAAACGTGCACTTCGTGCGCATTGCAGGCAACTAGCCAACACGCCAAGGTTCGCTAACCGGCTCCATGACCCCCCTAGGTCTAATCTCTGAATAAGCATTTGTTGTGTTGACAGGAGAAGGACATGCAGCTGACCAGTTTGCCCGCCAAGCAAGCCGTTCGGTGTTGTTGCATACTTCAACACCGCCAACCCACAGGTAAGTAGCGCGTCGTCATTCTTGACGGCGCGTTTTTTATTGCCCAAAGCAAATGCCGCGAAAACTCACAAGCCGTGTGGGTGAATTCGAAAGGAAGAAATGCGAACTTTAGTTTTGAATGCTGGTTACGAACCGCTGGGTGTCGTCTCGTTTAGACGTGCAATCATGCTCGTGCTAAACCAAAAGGCCACCGTGCTTGAACAGAATGATGAGCTCAAGGTGAGAAGTGCAACGGGTGAATTCGAGCTTCCGTCTGTAATTTTGCTCGCCCGATATGTGCGCGTTCCCGGGAGTCGAAATATTCCGGTGTCGCGCAGGGGAGTGCTGCGAAGAGATTCAAACCGCTGCGCCTACTGTTCAAAGTCTGCAACGACGATAGATCACGTGCAACCGAAATCTCGTGGCGGAAAAGACACTTGGGAAAATCTGGTTGCCTGCTGTCTTCGCTGCAACAACAAAAAGGGTGACAAGACTCTTGCCGAAATTGGTTGGGCACTGAGAACTGCACCGAGAATGCCACATGGCACCGCTTGGATTGTGCGTGGAGCAGATCACGCCGAACCCGAGTGGCACAGCTACCTTCAGATTGCCGCCTAGATCCGAGCGGTAAGTTTTTCGGTTTCGACTGCCTTGCTAACAAAGAGAATCGCGAGCATCAGCACCAGCGGAAGACTGAACGCCCAGTAGAGCCCGACGAACTCTGACATGATTCCGATTGCTGGACCAATGATTAGGTTCGCGAAATAGACGGTGTTCCACAGCATGCTCATGCGAGCCGAGGTCATTCTTGGATCGTCACCCATGGCCGCAACGCACATAGCCAGGCCGATAGCGTTGCCAATGCTCCAGACCACTGCCGCCAGATACTCGAGGCCAATCAGCGGCGAAAGCATAAAGAGCCCTATGCCAAAAGCTGCTATGACGGCCGAGAAATTGACGACCCTGCGCCTGCCCAGCGCGTCTGCGATGCGATTGCCAAACAAGCGAACTGTCGTGGCTCCAACTGCAAAGACCGTGTAGCAGAAGACGGCGGCCGATTGAGACCAGCCCTCTTCCACGAGCGCAACCGGCAACCAAATCGAGGCGGCTCCCTCAGAGAAAATGATCGCGAAGGCAATGAAGACAATCATCAGACTTCGGCGTTGACGCCAGGCGGTTAACTGAGTGACCTTGCTATCGTGCGGCAATGCGATGTGCGCGAGTTCGATGGCTCCGGTGTCGAGACTTGAGGTTTTGCGTTGCTTGGTTTCGTAGCCGTTGATGCGAGGAATCAGGGCCGAAGACGCAAGCGAAACAACGATCAAGACAATTCCAACCCAGGCAAAGTGCACCGCAATCGAAATGTTCTGTGCCAGCAAAAGCGAAGCGAAGGCCGAACCACCGAGCAGACCAAAACTAAACCCGGCGTGAAGCGATGGCACTCGGTTGCGACCCGACACCCGATTGATTTCGGTGGCCTCTAGGTTGTTGTCGAAGTCGGCGGTGCCGATTGGCAGACCGACCAGTGCGGTCAAGGCAAAAGCCAACAGAGCGTTTTGGTCATAGACCGTTACGCCAAGTGCCACCAAACCAAGGCAGAACAAAAAGTAGGTGACATAAGAAGTGTTTCGCGAACCGAACCTGCCGACGATTCGACCAGCGATCATTACACCAGCAATCGAACCCGCGGCAAACACCATTGCATAGACACCCATCTGGGTGTTGTCGAGACTGAGCAGGTCTTTTATCGCCGGGTTCTGACTGGCCCAGCTCGCATAAACGAAGCCACGGATGAAGAAGAGAACGAAGATGCCCGTGAACCAACGGCGCGACGAGTCGGTGAAAGTTTGCTTGGGCATCATCCAAGCGTAAGCGTGCCCCCGAGAAGAATCGAACTTCCGCACATGGTTTAGGAAACCACTGCTCTATCCACTGAGCTACGAGGGCTAAGAGGCCAAATATACCGAGCCTGCGGGGCTTCTGTCTCGCTCGGTTTTAGGCTTTAGGCATGCCCGACCTCGATTCGACCAAACCAAGCGTGCCGCAGGCGGTCTGGGATGCCTGGCAGCGAGAACTCGAATCAATCGGTGTCACCAATCCGCTGCTGAACTTTGAACGCAGCTCGTATGGCCAGATCGACTTGGCCCAGTCGCATCCGGGAGGCTTCTCGCAGTTTGTTGCCGGGCGCGCAACCACCCTTTCGAGTTTGGTGCGAGACCCGCAGTCTTTCTCTTCTGCGCTTGGTGCCGCTCGCAGAATCAAGAATCAGGCCGAGAAAATCTCACAGCAGTTTGGAATCGAAACCCTCGGGTTGATAGCGGGAGTCACCAACCTGCAGGGAGACGGTTTCGATCTGCAGTTGCCGGTTCTAATCTGGCCAATTCGTTTGACCGCTCGGGGTGAAGATTATGAAATTGAACTCACGGCCGGTGCACGGGTAAACCCATCGCTCGTGCAGGCTTTCAAGAATTGCTACTCGGCAGACATCGACGAGAGTCACCTGCTTAAGTTGGCAGCTCGATCCACCGAAATTCTGCCCGAGTCGGTCATCTACTATTTGCAGGGACTCGTGCTCGGCAAAGCCTCTGCAGAGGTTCAACGCACCCTCGTGATTACCAACTTCACCACCACCCCGGTTGAACTTGTCGCCGACCTCAGGCGAGAGTCTTCAGAACTTCTAGTTGCGCTTTCAGACGAGTCTCGATTTGCTCGATTGCCACTTTGCGATGTGCACGGTGTTGAAGTGGTTGCAGACGCAGATCAAACTCAGAAACGTGTGGTTGCCCGTGCGATGCGCGGCGAGAGTTTTGCGGTTGAAACCCTGCCAGGTTGCGGCTACACCCAGACAGTACTTAACACCATCGCGGCGCTGGTGCGATCCGGCAAGCGAGTTGTGGTTTCGGCAGGTCGCCGGCAAACCCTAAACGAGTTATCAGATCGATTTGGTGAACTCGGTTTGCCGGGCTTGGCCGTTCGAAGTTCGGCCACCTGGCTCGATGTGATTGCCGCAATCTCTAGACACGAAAAGGCTCAGCCGGTTGACCTAGCCGCGGCAGAGGCCGACCGCCTAGAAGCGGCTTCTCACTTCGAGGCCTATCAGGCGGCCCTCGAGCGCAGGGATTTAGAGTTTGATGTCTCGATTGACGAAGCCCTTCAGCGCTTGGCTCTGCTCAGCTCTATGCCGCGTGCAGCAGAAACTAACGCTCGAATCGAAGCCAAGTTTCTGCTTCAGCACAAGCATCGAGAGTCCGCTATCGCGCTCTTGCAGAAGGCAGAGCAACTGGGCGAATTCAAATTTGGCCCAGAAGACTCGGCTTGGTTTCAAGCCAAATTCGATTCACCTTCAGAGGTTCAGTCGGCCATCGAAATGGCAAAACGTTTGCGCGATCAAGAGTTCTCTTCACTGAGCAAGCACATGACCGACTTCACCGAGCGGGTCAGTTTTAAGCCTGCGGATTCGGTTGAGCAGTGGGGTGTTTATCTGCGCCTCTTTATTGGAATCAGAGAAACCCTGGATCGCTTCGTGGCCGACGTTTATGACCGACCCCTAACCGAACTCATCACCGCAACCGCACCGAGAAAAGAAACCGGTGTCGGGCGCTCGCAAATGTCTGGTGGAAACCGGCGTCGACTCAAGAAGTTGGCTAAAGAATATTTGCGACCCGGAATGCACGTTGCAGATCTCAACGCCTCGCTTCGGCAGATTCAAGATCAGCGCGAACAGTGGCACCTTTATTCAACGGCTGTAACGGCACCGCAGGTTCCGCTTGGTCTTGGCGAAGTGCAAAGTGTTTACGAGTCTTTTGTTTCAGATCTAGACAAACTCGAGCGCCATCTCGACTCTGCAGTTTCAAAGCAGCCGATGATTCGATTGCCTCTGGCGCAACTAGCAAAACGATTCGACTCGCTGGTAGAAGATACCGATGCGCTGAACAACCTCGAGGCACGAACCGAGTTGGCGGCCCAGTTGGCTGCCGTGGGACTCGAACCACTAAAGCGAGAGCTGGCACGCCTGCACACACCGCGCGAGCACATTGCAGTCGAGTTCGATCTTTGCTGGTGGCAAAGCGTGCTCGAGGTTTTGATTCAGCGTGATGTGTCGGTTTTGAGTTTCAACGCCAAACAAATCGACGCAATCGAAACCGCCTTCTGTGAAGCCGACGCAGACGTGGTGAAACTTCAGGCTCGTTCTTTGGCACACTCTTTGGCCGAGCGTTGGCACACAACGGTCAAGGCCAATCCGGCCGATGCCGAGAGCCTGAAAGCACTGCTAAAGACCTCTAAGGCCACGCTAAGCCAGTTGCCGAAGGCCGCTGCAAGCCTGCTCGACTCGATCGCATCCGTGGTTTTGGTGTCACCGTTTGAGGCCCCGGAGGCACTCGATGGTCAGAGCTTCGATGTGGCAATCATCATGGATGCCGCCGGAACCACGGTTGCCGAAAATCTCTCGGTCTTGCAGCGCGCCAAGCAGGTGATTGCCTTCGGCGACGAAGCCATCGCCTCGCCCGAGGGCTTCGAGATTGAATCGCGACTCAAGCCAATCGGTCGCGAGATTGACAGCCTGTCTTTCTTCGAATCGGCAAAGCGAGCATTTGGTGTTGAAACCTTGAGAGTCAGCTATCGCGCGGCCGGTCAGACACTCGGCGGTTTGATCAACCGAGAGTTCTATCAAAACCGAATCGTCTTCGAGCCAACTCCTGCAGATTTTGATGGCAAGAAGTCGCACACCATTGAAATCATCACAGAGGGTGCGAACGCAACTACCACCTACGAAGGCGCAACCGAAAGCCCCGAGGCAGAAGTTCGCCGCGTTGTTGAACTGGTTCTTGAGCACGCCGAGAAGAGTGCCAGCGAGTCTCTGTTTGTTGCCTCTGCTTCTAGTGCTCACGCCGAACGCATCAGGGCGCTTTTGAAAAAGGAATTGGCGACAAAGCCAGAACTCGAGCAGTTCTTCGATTCGCACGGTGCCGAAAAGTTTGAGGTTGTTTCAATTGCTGACCTCGCGCATCGAATTGGCGATCACATAATCTTTTCGGTTGGCTTCGGGCTGACACCGCGCGGCGGAGTCTCGAGCGACTTCGGCCAGCTAAGCCTCAAAGACGGCAGACGCTATCTGACCAACACCCTGGTGAGCGCACGAAGGCAAATCACGGTGGTCAGTTGCATTACCGCAGAAGTGATTCCGACAGAGGGAGTGAGCGACGGGGCAAAATTGCTCAAGACACTGCTCTCAAGCTCTGAAGACGGTGGACACAGTTCGGCAGAAATCGAGGGCGACTCGTTGCTCGCCGACTTGGCGATGCGGCTAAAGAAACTTGGCGCACGGGTGGATACATCTTTTGCCGAGCGACTACCACTGGTGGCTGCCTACGGTGGGCGAAGTGCGGTGGTTGTCCCAGACTGGGCCCTAATCGGTGAGACCCTTAGCGAAAAACTGAGATTGCGGTCAAAGCTGCTCAGGTTAATTGGCTGGAACTACATTCGGGTGCACAGTTTCGAGCTCTTCTCTGACCCGCATGCCGTTGCGCTTCGAATTGCAGAGCAACTTGGGCTCGAAGTTTCAAAGCGACCGATGCCGCTATTCGAAAACGAGAAGGCCTTCGAAGACACCGATGCCGCCTGGGGAGATCGTCCGGTAAACAACGACGATCGACTTCGAGGCGATGTGCCTCCGCACTGGCAATAGCTA
>CAIKYE010000124.1 GCA_903831585.1 uncultured Micrococcales bacterium
ATGCTCGCAGGTCTAGAAGAAGTTAACGAAGGTCAGATTTACATCGGAACTCGCGATGTAACCGACGTTCCACCAAAAGACCGCGACATCGCGATGGTCTTTCAGAACTACGCTCTCTACCCACACATGACCGTGGCAGAAAACATGGGCTTCGCGTTGAAGATCGCTGGCGTTAGCAAAGAAGAGCGTGCCGAGCGCGTTCTCGAAGCCGCCAAGCTTCTCGACCTAGAGCCATACCTAGCTCGCAAGCCAAAGGCACTATCTGGTGGTCAGCGTCAGCGTGTGGCCATGGGCCGTGCGATTGTTCGTCAGCCACAGGTGTTCCTCATGGATGAGCCACTTTCAAACTTGGATGCGAAGCTTCGCGTTCAGACTCGCACCCAGATCGCTTCGCTTCAGCGTCGCCTCGGTGTAACAACTGTTTATGTGACTCACGACCAGGTTGAAGCTATGACCATGGGTGACCGCGTAGCGGTTATGAAAGACGGAGTTCTTCAGCAGGTAGACAGCCCTCGCGCACTATACGAGAAGCCAAACAACTTGTTCGTTGCCGGATTCATCGGATCACCTGCGATGAACCTGCTCGAGCTAACCAAGGTTTCTGGTGGAGTTCAGTTTGGTAACACCGTTCTTGCGGTGTCATCAGCGATTCTGTCTAAGGCAGCGGGAGACACAATCTTTGTTGGTCTTCGCCCAGAAAACCTAGATGTCACCAAGAAGGAAGGCATCGAAGTTGAAATCGATGTCATCGAAGAGCTTGGTGCCGACGGTTACCTCTACGGTTCAGCACAGATCAACGGCAAGGCGACCGACGTGGTTTCTCGCGTCGATGGACGCGTGCACCCGATGGCCGGCGAGACTGTGTTCTTGAAGGCTGCGGGCGACGCAATCGTTCACCTTTTCGATGCAGTTTCAGGCGACCGCCTCAACTAATTGAGTTCATCTCTAGATATAACGGCTGCCACGGTAGAGCCAGCACTGCTGGACCTACCGTGGCATCTGCCTTTAGAGGACTGGCCCGCAGAGACGATTGCCGCGCTACCGAAGGGCCTTAGCCGCCACATCGTGCGCTTCGCCCATCTTGGCAACTATGTAATCGCGATCAAAGAGACCCTGCCCGAGTTGGCCCGTCGCGAATACGAAATGCTCAAGAGCCTCAATAAGTTATCGGTTCCGTGCGTTGAGCCCTTTGCCGTTGTGAGCAACCGCACCGATTCAAACGGTGAGCCGCTTATGGCCGCTCTGATTACTCGACACCTAAAGTTTTCGCTTCCCTACCGCGCTATGTGGTCGCAGGGATTGCGACTAGAAACCGCAAAACGTCTCGTCGATGCGCTAGCGCTTTTGCTAGTGCGACTTCATGTCACCGGCTTCTTTTGGGGTGACGTTTCGCTTTCGAATACTCTGTTTCGCCGTGATGCTGGTTCTTTTGCGGCCTACCTGGTCGATGCAGAAACCGGTCAACTTTACGAGCAGGGCTTATCTGCCGGACAGCGCGAGAACGATTTAGAAATCGCGCGAATTAACATTGCCGGTGAACTGATGGATTTGATCGCCAGCGGAAACGCGCACGCGGGAATCGATCCGGTTGAGATTTCTGATCGAATCGTGAAGCAATATCGTGAGCTTTGGAAGTCGCTAACCAGCGAAGAGATTTTTGAAACCAATGAGCGCTGGAAGATATCTCGACGAGTTCAGCAACTAAACGAGTTGGGTTTCGACATCGGCGAGCTAACCATCGTGAGCGAAGAAGATGGCAATAGGGTGCGCATCCAACCCAAGGTTGTCGATGCAGGACACCACGCGAGACGACTGCTGCAACTGACCGGACTTGATGCCGAAGAGAACCAAGCCCGCCGATTGCTTAACTCAATCGATGAATACAAACTGAAGCACACTCGACCCGGAGCAGACGAAGAGGTCCTGGCGCACGAGTGGATGAGTAAGGTTTATGAACCGGTGGTCAACGCGATTCCGCTGGAGCTGCGCGGCAAACTTGAGCCCGCCGAGATCTTTCACCAGGTGCTCGAGCACCGCTGGTATAAGGCCGAGAATGAGCAGCGCGGCATTCCGTTGCTTGAAGCCGTGCAGAGTTATGTCACGAACGTGCTGGCCTTCAGGCGCGACGAAGAGGCCTATCTGGCCCCAACCACGGGCACCATCACCCTGCCAGATGCCGTGCCGACCGGCATGATCATCGCAATAGACGACGAAGAAGCCGATTGGCGAGACCTGGTTTAGATGAAGTGTCTAGAAGGTTCCATGAAACTCAGGCCACTGTCATTGGCAGATGAATCGCAGGCTTTGCTCGCACATTCAGAACTTGCCAAAGATAACTTTGAATTCCTTCTTGGCTACAAAGAGGGAATGGCATGGCATGAATACCTGGAAATTCTCGAAAATGAAGCTACGGGGACGAATTTGAAGGAAGGGCGAGTTCCCGCAACATTCCTGATCGCTGAATGTGATGGCAACCTCGTTGGCCGAACCTCTATCCGTCATGAGTTGAACGACTTCTTGTTTAACTTTGGTGGCCACATCGGTTATGGCATAAGGCCGAGCTACCGCAGACAAGGCTTCGCCACCGAGGTGCTGAGGCAGTCACTTGCCTACGTGCGTGAAATCGGGGTCACAGAAGTTCTAGTCACATGCCTTGATAACAACGAAGGCTCGAAAAGAGTTATTGAATCGCAGGGAGGATTGCTCGAGAACAAGGTCGAGCATGAGGGTGCACTGTGGCGTAGGTACTGGATTACGAGTGACAGTTAACTTGTTTACTCTTCTGTGACGAGGTCACTTGTCGAGGCGGCGCTTACTGACTTCATAGAGGGCAACCGAGGCAGCGATTCCTGCGTTGAGCGACTCGGTTGTTCCGCTAATTGAAATCGAAGCAATCGCATCGCAGTTCTCTTGAACCAAACGCGACAAGCCCTTGCCTTCGCTGCCGATTACCAGAACCAGCGGTTCGGTGCCGAGTTTGAAATCGTGCATCTGCATGTCGCCTCCACCATCGAGACCAATCACGAAGCATCCGCGCTTCTTCAGATCTTTAAGGGTGGCATTTAGGTTCGCAGCAAGTGCCACCGGAATGCGAGCTGCTGCTCCGGCCGAAGTCTTCCACGCCGAAGCGGTAACTCCGGTAGAACGACGCTGAGGAACTATGACGCCCTGGCCACCAAAGGCAGCAACAGATCGAATGATTGCACCGAGGTTTCTCGGGTCGGTGATTCCATCGAGTGCGACGATGAGTGGGGTCTGCCCACGCGACAAGATTGTGTCGAGCATTTCCATCGGGTGCTGATATTTGTATGGCGGAACCTGCAGCGCAATCCCCTGGTGAACCGAATCGTAACCGGTCATGCGGTCAACTTCTGGCCTGGTGATTTCGTTGATTGCAATTCCGCGAGAAGCTGCGATCTTCAGTGCTTCTTTTACGCGGTCATCCATTTCGATGCGTGTTGCAATGAACAGTGCCGTTGCCGGAACTTTTGCGCGAAGCGCTTCGAGAACCGAGTTGCGGCCCGATAGAACCTCGGCTGCATCGGCTGCCTTGCTAACTCGATCACCCGAGCGACGAGCGGCACCGGCCGAACCAGCGGTTCTCGCTGCCGGAGCCAAGAATTCTCCGCGGCGCGAACTGTCACGAACACTCTTGCCAGATGAAACCCTGGTTGAGCCGCCACGACCCGTGGTGCGCGCTGTGGCCTTGCCACCAGCCGCAGCAGCCTTAGCGCCTGGTGACTTGATCGACTCTGCAAACTCACGGGCAACCTTAGAGTTGCCGGCACCCTTGCCAGCGGTCTTGATGCCGAGAGCCTTGGCCTTGCGCTCTGCTGCCTGCTTCATCTTGAAAGCCTTGTGGTTCTTGCGATCTTCGGCCTTCGGTGTCGGCCCCTTGCCGGCTAGCTTCTTTTTGCCATAGCCGCCGCTTCCGCTGGTCGATGCCTTTTTGCC
>CAIKYE010000125.1 GCA_903831585.1 uncultured Micrococcales bacterium
CTTGCCACCTGACCGATTATCTTGAGCAGGTCTTGCAACTCGTCTGAAGATCGTTTGAGTAGGTTGTCGGTCGAGAGCATGTACAACGTGGTGTTCTTGATGCCGATCTCGTCGCACCATTCGAGAAACTCAAAAATCTTTAGTGCACCGGCTGCGTGTCCGGCCGAGGCCTTTGCACCCTGCCTGCGTTCTGCCCAGCGACGGTTGCCGTCGAGCATCACGGCTACGTGTTTTGGCAGATCTGCCGAGGCCAGGCCGCGTTCGAGCTGACCCTCATAGAGGCGATACAAAAGATTGCGCACAACTGAAATCTACCAAAGTCGGTAGGTGGCCAAAGTCGGCCTAAGGTTGGCATATGAGCATGCCAATTAGCGAGGGTTTCAGAGAGCCAGCCCCAAACACCAAGCCAACCTGGCGCGGCTGGATTCACACCGGCGTTCTGCCCCTGGTTATCGCAGGTGGCATCGTGCTTATCGTGCTTGCCAACGGAGGCGTTGCCAAGGCCGCGGCGGCCATATTCTTTGCTAGCTCGCTTTTGCTGTTCGGCATCTCGGCTCTGTATCACCGCTTCAACTGGAAGCCGAAGACCTACCTACTTTTGAAGCGTATCGATCATGCAAACATCTTCGTTTTGATTGCCGGTTCGTATACGCCAATCACTTTGCTCGCACTATCGCAAGAAAAAGCAGTGCCGCTGATCATTGTGATTTGGTCGACGGCCATTTTAGGAATTCTGTTTCGAGTCTTTTGGGTTGGCGCACCGCGCTGGTTGATTGTTGCAATCTATATCGGCATGGGTTGGGCCGCGTTTGTTTATGTTGTCGACTTCATGAACGCAAACGCCCCGATGATGATTTTGATTCTCAGCGGAGGTCTCGCCTACACACTCGGTGGCGTTGTTTACGCTCTAAAGAAACCAAACCCGATTCCGGGCGTTTTCGGTTTTCACGAGATTTTTCACTCGCTGACGGTCTTGGCTTTCATGAGCCACTGGACCGCCGCTTTGCTAATCTCGCTTAACCCCATCGCCGGCAGCCTCGGCGGCTAGCTTTTCTTGCACCTCGGCGCGGTAGCGAACCCGTCGAACGCGGCGAACCATGTCATAGATGATCACAACGGCAGCCAAGGTAATGAATGCAACCGCGAGAAAGCCGACGGTGCCCGGGCTATAAAAAGTGTTGGCCGGGTCGGTTGTCGGGGTCGGTGACGGCATCTCGAGGTAGGCCAGGCCAGTTGTGAGCAGTTTCAGCATGCTTCTAGTATCACCGCTAAAAGGTAGCCTTAAGGCAATGAAACCCGAAGAACTGCTGGCCGAACGCTACGGCCGATCGAGCAAGAGCAAGGCTCGCGAGCGCCTGATTGCCGTCGCAATTGCGGTGTCAGCTCTGGTCGGTTTCTTGGTTTGGGCGATTGCCGTGACGGCCGCTGGCACCGATCGGGTCACCGCCGAGGTGAAGAGCTTCTATGTGCTGAACGATCAGCAAACCGAGGTGACCATTGTGGTTGACCGCCCGCGTCCCGACCCGATTGTCTGCCAAATTGAGGTGCTCGACACCCGATACACGATCGTTGGTTATCGCGAAGCACTGTTCTTGAGCAACTCATCTGCAGAGCAAACAGTCATGGTGAACACCACCTCAAAGGGCGTAACAGGCGTGGCTAAAGACTGCTGGTTCAAATAAACTTTAGAGATTATGACTAACGCACCCGAAGGCACCTGGCTAACTCAAGAGGCATACGACCGCTTGGCCGGCGAACTGTCGCAACTTGTAAATGTTGGCCGCAAAGAAATCGCGAAGAAGATTTCTGAGGCGCGCGACGAGGGTGACCTTAAAGAAAACGGTGGTTATCACGCGGCCCGCGAAGAGCAGGGCAAGATCGAAATGCGCATCGTGCGACTAGAGCAAATTCTTGCCGACGCAGTGGTCGACGACGAGCGCGAGTCAAATGGTTTGGTTGCAGCCGGAACAGTTGTGACACTCACCCTGAACGGCAACGAACAACGCTTCTTGCTCGGTAGCCCAGAAATTAGCGAGGGCACAGAGATCGACGTGTTCAGCCCAGACAGCCCACTAGGTCAATCGATTCTCGGATTAGCCGTGGGTGAAGAAACTTCTTATGCGGCGCCGAACGGCAAACTCTTCGCCGTGAAAATCATCAGCGTCGAAACGTTTATCGGCTAACTAATCCTCGTGGTCGATGCGGGCCTTGAGCCCAGAAGAATTGAGCTCATCCATGATTCGCTGAACGTGCTCGCGATCTGAGGTCTCAACGCTGATCTGAAGCTCAACCTCGCCGATGCCAAGACCGCGTCCGTGACGGGTGTGTAGCACCTCAACCACGTTTCCGTGGGCTCGGGCGATGGCCTCAGAGGTCTTTACCAACTGGCCAGGGCGGTCGGGAAGCATGACGGTTATGGTCGTGTAACGGTTGGCGGCTTCGAGGCCGTGGCCGATGATCTTCTGCATCAGCAGCGGGTCTAGGTTTCCACCCGATAGCACAGCAACGGTTGTTCCCCTTGGCTTGACCTTGCCGGTAAGCAGTGCGGCAACAGATGCCGCGCCGGCTGGTTCAACAACCATCTTGGCGCGCTCGGCCAATGCAACAATCGCAAGTGCAATCTCGCTGTCACTAACCGTGACCACTTTGTCGATGTGCTTCTTGATTAGTTCAAAAGGAATAGCCCCAGGCTTAGCGACTGCGATGCCGTCGGCGATTGTTGGCTTGGTGTCGATCTGCTTTGGCTTACCGGCACGAAGCGATGGAACATAACTCGCAGCGTTTTCAGCCTGAACACCGATTACCTGAACCTTCTTGCCACGAGCCTTTGCGCGCAACTTGGCTGCGACCGCAACGCCGGCTGCGAGGCCACCGCCACCGATTGAGACGATTATGGTTTGCACGTCTTCGACCTGGTCGAAGATCTCCATGCCAACGGTTCCCTGCCCGATGATGACATCGATGTGGTCAAACGGCGGAATGAAGATTGCACCCTTCTTCTCGGCATAGGCCTTAGCCGCCGGAAGGGTCTCGCCAAACACCGCACCTTCGAGAATGACGTTGGCACCGTAGTTTTTGGTCGCGTTGTATTTCGGCAGCGAAGCGCCGATTGGCATAAAAATGGTTGCCTTGATACCGAGCTTCTTGGCTGCTAGGGCAACGCCCTGAGCGTGGTTTCCGGCAGAGGCGGCAACGACTCCACGCTTGCGTTCGGCGGCGGTCAACTTACTCATGCGGTTGAACGCTCCACGAAGTTTGTA
>CAIKYE010000126.1 GCA_903831585.1 uncultured Micrococcales bacterium
ACCGAAACCGGCAAGACGCTGAGCAACCAGGGTGCCGATGCGGCCGAGGCCGATGATTCCGATGGTCTTTTCATAGAGCTCAACACCGGTGTATTTCGAGCGCTTCCACTCGCCTGCCTTGAGCGATGCGTTGGCATCTGGAATGAAACGAGCCAATGAAAAAAGATGTCCGATTGCAAGCTCGGCTGCGCTGATCACGTTTGAGGTCGGAGCGTTGACCACCATAACGCCGGCGCTGGTTGCCGCCTTGATGTCTACGTTGTCTAGACCCACACCCGCACGGGCAACAACCTTCAGCTTTGGCGCTGCCGCGATTGCCTCGGCGTCAACCTGGGTTGCCGAACGCACAAGGATGGCATCTGCGGTGGCAAGAGCCTTGAGAAGAGCTGGGCGGTCGGTGCCGTCAACATTCAAGATCTCGAAGTCTGGACCGAGGGCCTCAACGGTGGCAGGTGAAAGCTCTTCGGCAATTAGTACGACTGGCTTGGTCAAGGGGTAATCCTCTTTATTGGTCTTTGGTGGGGATCACCACGGCAGCAACGGCGTGGAATGGCTCAAGTCTAGTGCTGAGCCTGCCTTATGCCAGAGGGAAGAACTTTCTCAGATGGGCCCGTAGTTCAGGATTCACTACATAGAAGTAGGTGCCTCGGATGCCCCGGGTCATGAGCACTCGATAAACGTTGCAGATGAAACCCAAAAGTTCGTCGTCAGTCAATTTTGGGCCAGGATTGTTCTGTTTACCTTTTTTGTCGTGGTAGTTCTCTTTGATGATCCGAAGTTCCTGCGTTTGGCTATCGAAATCTAGTTCCGGGCCAACAATCACGCCAGCGTAATTGAGGTCGTATCCCTGAACAGTATGAATTGATCCGACTTCTTCGTGAGATGTTGGCGAGTTAATCCAGTCAGTAGCGGTTCTGTTCCAAATCAGAGGGATGCCGTCGATTGTGAAGTCATGCGTTGCTTTGCCACCCTGAGAAACCCAAGGCCAACCATAACCTGCAATGACTCGGCTAAGACCGTGCTTTGCGTCTAGCTTCTTTATTGCTTCATCCATTTCAGCAAAACTGTCAAAAAACTTGACGTCGTATTCACCGAATGGTGTTGAATTTTTCGCGCTTCTTTTGCTGAAAACCTGCGATACGTACTCGACATAATCAGACCCATGAGGAATGCGCATTTGTGAGACCAGCTTCTGAAAACGTCCACGATTCGAAGCTTCTTTAACAAGTTGAAGTGTCAACTCCCGAGGTAAATCACCCGGTCGAACCGTTTGGTCGATATCTACAAGCAGTACCTGGTGCTTGCTCAGTTTTCGCACCCAATCCAGTTGGGTTGTTTCTTTATCATCCTGCCCAAAGAGCTTGACGTTTATGTCATGAAAGCTCTTGTTTTGACTGGCTGCTTCTTGATTCGAGCGCTGCCTCAAGCGATGAGCCTCATCTACAACCAACAAATCATAAACCTTGCCGGCTTTACCAAGATCAAATGGACTAAGCACCATGTCTTTGTTGAGCCCTGGAGTCTTTTTGAAAACTTTCTGGAGAGTCTTTCGAAGAGACTGCTGCGGCACCACAAAACCTATGGTTTTGCCGCCAAGCGCCTCGGGGTATCCCGCTTGGAAGTAGTCAGAAAAGACCGAGTCTTCGTCTAGACCGGCATCTGGACCCAACGACTGAATGTCGACAAGAAGCTTAATTAGATAAACGGCAACAATGGTCTTGCCAGTACCTGGGTTTCCCTGCACTACGAGAGGTTGATTTTGTTTGTTCTCCAGGTCTGAAAACAGAGTCTCCAGTATTTGCTCGATTGCAATCGCCTGATCATTAGTCAAGGCCTTGAAAGGCGAATATTTAAAGAAGTCGCTGTTGATAAGTTCAGGGACACTTCGAGTTAGCAGCCCTTGGCGAAGAAGCTCATCGAAAATTTCATTGAAAGCCTGGCGGTATTCATGTCGCTGAAAGTAGTCGGCCTCTGTGATTCCGCTATTGCCGTTCAGGACTTTGAATTTGTCATCAGCCGCAAAATATCGAATCAAGTGAGACTCAAGATCTAGACAAACAGACTTGTTGAAACTGTCATCGAAGACAACGGTGACTGATTTGAGGTTGAGTTTCTGCTTGCCTTGAATGTGTTGTCGCATTCGAGACGCCGCGTTCGTAGTTTCCCCAACATAAATCTCTGAATCATTGTTGATTGTGTAGACAATTGGCCAGTTCGTCGATTTTGGTGTGCCCTGGCTCCACTCATCAACGTGTTCCTTGGAAAACGGAAAATGCTCGAACTTAGAGTTGGTCATACTTAGTGCTCGAGCCTTTTGACTTGTCGACTGGGTACTTCTCAGACGTGATAGCTAGCTTCTCGAGAATAAGAGTCTCTGGCGATTCACCTATTTTGTTCGCTAGAAGATAGCAATATGTCAGCACATCACCCAATTCTTGCTTGAGTGCTTCTGAACTCTGTGGCCCACCCCATTGAAAGACTTCGAGCAATTCAGCGGCTTCAATGGAGATGCTCTTCGCGAGGTTCTCCTGCGTGTGGAACTGATCCCATTCACGATTAGCGACAAACTCTCGGAGTTTTGCCATGACTTCTTCTGACCCCATGCAACGAGTCTACTTAGCCCAAACGACAGGCATCCGTGCCCTAGCCTTAACCCACAGACCCGAAAGGTATCCGTGATTTCAGCACAATTCATCTTCAAGCCCGGCACTTACGACGACGAGTTTCACAAGCTCGATGCCGAGATAGAGGCGTTTGTGGCGACTATCCCTGGGTTTCTGGGGGCTGAGAAGTGGATCTCGTTCGATGGTACGACCAAGAACTCGATGTATTACTTCGAGACCATGGATGCCATGTTTGAGCTATCCCGCTATGACGCCCACCGTGAGGCCAAGGGCAAATACCAGAACTGGTATGACGGCTACCAGATCGTGGTCAGCGAAATAAAGAAGTCATATGGCGATGGCGCTATTGAGACGATTGCTAAGGCTTAGCGTTACTTAATGCCGAACGAGACTGGTTTGAATCAAGTTGTCTTTTATGCTGCCGTCAGCATCGACGGCTTCTTAGCCGGACCAAACGGAGACATGGCCTGGGCCGAGAAGTGGCTATCTCATGGCGATGACTACGGCTACTTCAAACTGGTCAGCTCGTGCAGCTCCATGCTCATGGGCAGCAAGACCTTCGACTTCGAGTTGGCCGCCATCGGCAACCAAGACCGCATTCTGCCGACCTATGTTTTGACCA
>CAIKYE010000127.1 GCA_903831585.1 uncultured Micrococcales bacterium
CGCACCCTCGTAGAAGAACGAAGTCGGTCGACCCATGAACAACCAGGTCAGTGGATTGCTCGCGTAAGAGTGGGTTGTGCGAAGCCCAACGTGAAAGTTGTATGCGTCAACGTGATACTGCCAGAGCGACTGCAGCGAAATCGGAACCCAAGACAAGAGTCCAGTGAATCTATTTGCGGCATCATCGGCAAACCCGCGGTCGTAGCCACCCGATGTGGTTAGCCAACCGGTCCAACTCGCGAGGTAAGTTGCAAAAGCAATTGGCACGAGAATCAAAAACTTTGTTGCCGAAGTCTTCAGAAATTTCAAAAAAGAAAACTCTTTGGTACCGAGCACTTCGGTCAGCACGACGTAGATTCCGAAGAATGCCAGGAAGAAGATACCGTTCCACTTGACGGCGGTTGCAGCTCCGAGTGCGGCTCCGGCAGCGAGCATCCATGGGCGATTGAAAACCTGCCCGAAGTTTCGTTCTCGATCTAGCAGCAAGAACCAGAACGCCAGCAAGACAAAGAACATCAAGATGGTGTCGAGCAGAGCGGTGCGAGCCAAAACGATTGCAACGCCGTCGATGGCGAAGAAGAACCCGGCGAGCGCGGCCCACATGGTTGAGTTGAAGAGCTTGCGGGCCACCAGCATGATCAGCAGAACAGCCAGTGTGCCGAGCAGGGCAACGCTGAAGCGCCAACCGAAGGAATTGCCCGGGCCGAAGAGCCACATTCCCGCGCCGATGATCCATTTGCCTAGTGGCGGGTGCACCACGAACGAACCGGTCTCTAACATGGTCGGAACCTGACCTGAGGCCAGCAAGTCGTCGGTGCCCTCTGGCCAGTTGCGTTCGAATCCACCCTGGGTGAGGCTGAGCGCATCCTTGACATAGTAGGTCTCGTCGAAAACCAGCTTCTTTGGGTAGCCGAGGTCGAAGAATCTCAGCACCGCGGCCAGGGCGACAATCGCCCAGATGGCCCAACGGTCGAACAGGGCGCGGATGCGCGGTTCGAAAGCGAGTTTGGATAGTTGGGCGAGCACCCTCTAATGGTAGTTTGACGGCCTCGGTTTAGCGCCGGTGCTAGTTTGGGGCTGTGCTAATTCTCGCTGCGACCCCAATCGGAAACCTCTCTGATGCTTCGCCGAGACTGGTTGAGCACCTGGTTGGCTCGAAGTTCATCGCCGCCGAAGACACCCGAACCCTTTTCAAACTGGCCCAGGCCCTCGGGATAAAGATCAACGCGAGACTGTTCAGCCTGCACGACCACAACGAGCGCGAACGCCTCGAGCAACTGGTCGAGGTGGCTCGCGACAACGACCTCTTGCTGGTTAGCGATGCCGGTATGCCCACCGTCAGCGACCCTGGTTTCAACCTGGTGCGTGCCTGTGCGGAGGCCGGGGTAGAAGTGACAATCGTGCCTGGGCCTTCAGCGGTGCTGAGCGCGCTCGCGGTTTCTGGCCTGCCAACCGATCGCTTCACCTGCGAGGGATTCATGCCACGCAAAGATGGCGAGCGACGCACCCTGTTTGTAGAGCTGCGTCGCGAGCGCAGAACCATGATTTTCTTC
>CAIKYE010000128.1 GCA_903831585.1 uncultured Micrococcales bacterium
GCGCATCCAAGAGGCACTCGACGCCGGTGACATCGCAATCGTCGCGGGCTTTCAGGGTTTCAACAAAGACTCCAAAGACATCACAACGCTAGGTCGTGGCGGTTCGGACACCACAGCGGTTGCACTCGCGGCAGCGCTCGAAGCTGATGTATGCGAAATTTACTCGGATGTCGACGGCGTTTACACGGCAGACCCGCGCGTGATTCCGAGCGCGCACAAGCTCGAAGAAATCGACATCGAGTCAATGCTCGAGCTTGCGGCATCTGGCGCCAAAATTTTGCATATCCGTGCGGTTGAATACGCACGGCGTCACAAGGTTGATTTGCGTGTGCGTTCAACCTTTAGCAAAGATCCGGGAACTATCGTTTACTCAACAAAACCAAAGGGAAGCACAATGGAAGAGCCAATCGTTTCAGGCATTGCAACCGACAAAGGCCAAGCGAAGATTACTGTCATCGGAATTCCCGACGTTCCGGGCAAGGCCGCTGAAGTATTTCGCGTTGTTGCCGAGGCCGACTCAAACATCGACATGATCGTTCAGAACAACCCGACCGGTGTTGACGTGACCGACCGCGTTGCCGACATCTCGTTCACTCTTCCGCTTGCCGACCTTGGCCGCGTCGCCGGAGTGCTAGAGGGCGCTAAAGCCACTCTGGGCTTTCGCGAACTTGAGCAGGATGCCGATATCGGCAAATTGTCTGTTGTCGGTGCGGGCATGCGCACCCACTCGGGTGTTTCGGCAACTTTGTTTTCGGCGCTGGCCAAGGCCGGCATCAACATCGAAATGATCTCGACCTCTGAAATTCGCATCTCGGTGGTCACCAGTTCGAAGCAGCTCGACGATGCGGCCCGTGCCGTGCACACCGCCTTCGGCCTAGACAGCGACGAAGCTGCCACTGTTTATGCCGGAACCGGACGCTAGGAGCACACCTTGAGCCGCAAGCCTAACCTCGCCCTAGTTGGTGCCACCGGCGCCGTTGGCACAGTGATGATTGACATCATCAACAACCGCGAGAACATCTGGGGTGAGATTCGCCTGATTGCTAGTGCTCGTTCGGCAGGCAAGAAAATCGATGTTTACGGCGAAGAACTCACCGTGGTCGCGCTTTCACCCGAGGCATTCGATGGCATCGACATTGCGATGTTCGATGTTCCAGACGAAATCTCAGAAGTTTGGGCACCGATTGCTGCAGAACGCGGCGCCGTAGCCATCGACAACTCAGGCGCGTTCAGAATGAACGATCAGGTTCCACTGGTTGTTCCAGAGGTTAACCCAGAGCAGGCCAAGAACCGCCCACTCGGAATTATCTCGAACCCAAACTGCACAACGCTGACCATGATGGCGGCGATGGGTGCACTTCACAAGAAGTGGAACCTGAAAGAACTCGTTGTTTCTAGTTACCAGGCGGTTTCTGGTGCGGGTGCGGTTGGACTCGATCAATTGGCTGCCGAACTTGCCGTGGTTGGTGGTCAGCTAACTTTGGGCACCGCGAGTGGTGACGTTAGAGAGGCTCTCGCAGAAGCCGGACACGATCTAAGCAAGTCACCATGGGCACACCCAATTGCGCTAAACGTTATTCCTTTTGCTGGTTCGCTAAAAGCCGGCGGTCACTCGAGCGAAGAAATGAAAGTTCGCGATGAGTCTCGCAAGATTCTTGGCATAAAAGACCTGAAGGTGGCGGCAACCTGTGTTCGCGTTCCGGTTCAGGTTTCACACTCGCTAACCGTGCACGCAACCTTTGCAGAGTCGTTGACCCCAGACGAGGTTCGTGCGGTTCTCGAACAGCAACCAACCATACGTGTTTTAGACGATCCTGCCAATAACGTTTACCCAACCCCGAGCC
>CAIKYE010000129.1 GCA_903831585.1 uncultured Micrococcales bacterium
CAGAATTAGCGGAACCGCTATCGCCTCTGCTCGCGCGAGATCTTCGCTAATTGTCGAATTGATTTCTGCGCTGATCGCAGCAAAGCCAGCGACATAAAGTTTCGCGCCGTTGTAGTCACCGGTGAACTTATCCGAGATGTTTTTGCCAACATCAGACTGCACGACGTCATCTTTTACTTTGACAAAGAAATAGGCGGCTTTGCCGTCGGTGCTTCGAAGTGATGGTGGCGAACCGAGTGTGTAATAACTTGTCACGCGTTCAACGCCGTCAATCGCTTTGAGGTCGTTAAGCAGGTCGCGCGCAATTGTCGTGCTATCGGTTGTGTCGACAAGCGTTGGCATATCTGCAATCAGAACAACTTCTGGAGTTTGCGTGTCGAACTTGGTGTCGAGCAGCTCGGTTACTCGAGTCGAATCACCGTTTGGGTTGTCATAACCGCCGGCCTTTAGAAGGCCGAAACTTTGAAAGCCGAGAATAGAGCTGAGCAGAACCACCGCTACAAACAGGTATAGAGATGAGTGCTTGCGGCGCACGACGAGTTCGGCCCAACGTTTCATTGCGATTTCCATTCTTGGGCGTGCGAAGATTCCTTTATGAAGAATCAGCGTGCAACTGCCGTGTTTTATCTAATTCTCGCAGGTATTGGGCTGGGCACGGCCTGGTACTTCAACACCGCAGCAATCATGGGGCAAGAGAACCTGCTCACCGCTTGGTTTACAACCAACGCCGACTTGGTGCTGGCCTTTGACCTGTTTATAGTCGCCTTTGCCGTTGCGCCCTTTATTTTGATTGAGGGAAAACGGCTCAAAATGAAGAACCGCTGGCTTTACATTGCTCTCTCGGGCATAACTGCCGTTGCCTTCACCTTTCCGCTGTTTCTGGCCATGCGAGCCTTGAGGATGCAGAGCATCGCCCTAGCCGGCGGCAGGCTCGAGACCCACACAATTCACAAACACCGCGTGGATGTCTGGGTGCCCGGCGATCTGAACCCAGAAACCCCGGTTCTGGTGATGCACGACGGCAAGAACCTGTTCATGCCCGAGCACTCAACCTTCGGAGCAACCTGGGGTCTTCTCGACGCGCTGAAGCCAGACTCGCGCGGCAACAGGCGCATCCGTGGCGAAAGAACACCACTGATTATCGGAGTCTGGCAGATCGACGACAGCAGCCGAATCAATGAGCTTGGCCCTCAGCAGCTCGTTGATAACCATCCAGAAATTCTCGACATGTTGTCCCCGGCCATGCAGCCGACGAGTCGTGTGATGATGAGCGACGCATACCACGCTTTGATTGTCGAAGAGATTCTGCCGTTTCTCGCCAAGCGTCATTCGCTCAAACTAGAAGCGAGTCGCACCGCAATCGCGGGTTCGAGCATGGGTGGCTTGGCTTCTCTATACGGGCTTGCAAAGTATCCGCACGTTTACGGAACCGCACTCGCATACTCGACCCACTGGCCGTTTGGAATGCAGTTGGCCGTTGACGGTCTCGCCGAGATGTTGCCGGCACCAGGTAAAAACAGAATCTGGACTGACTGCGGCACGATTGAGCTCGATGCGCTGTATCCACCGATGCACGAAAAGTTTGTTGCGCTAATGCGCGACAAGGGCTACGCAACAGACGAGCAATTCATTGGAGCGATCTATCCGAACACCGGGCACAGTGAAACATGGTGGGCTGGTCGAGTCGAGCATCCGATTAACTGGTGGCTAAACCCAAACGAACCGAAGAGCAACTTGACTGACCGCGAATGGGTCGGCTTACCACAGTAGGACGTTATGGAACGCAAAGAGATTCTTGGGTACGACGCTGTTCGAAGTGCCGCAAAAGATTTTGATACCTACTCGAGCGATTTGCTCGGTGACCGTGACGTGCGAAGCTACCGACAGCTTCCACTCGAGGCTGACCCACCGCGACACACAAGTTTTCGAAGTGCGGTTCAGCCACTTTTTCTAAGCGCCGCAATTGAACCGAAGGTTGCGCAGTTCGAAGCCCTGGCGAAAAAGCTAATCACTAATCTCTCGGCTAAAGGCGGTGGAGACATCGCGAGCGAAATCTCTCTGCCATTTGTTATCGGCTGCCTCACAATCATTTACAACCGCCCGCAAGATTACGAAGAGTGGCTGGCTTGGGGTCCTGACGTCTGGACAGCCGAGTCACACAGCCAGGGTCACACCGAACACAAGCGTGACGGTGCAACCCTTCAGGCCTATCTAGACAGGGTCTTTGACGCCGCCCAAGCCAACGTCGTGACCGACGAAGCCAAGCAAGATGTCTGGGATGTCGTCTCTCAGCTGCAGGTCGACGGTGGCCCAATCTCTCGCGATGAAATGCAAGGCATCGCTAACGTATTGCTTGCCGGTGGGCGTGACACCGTGATCAAACTGCTCACCGGACTCACCTGGCACCTGGTTGGCAGCGAGGCAGACCGCGAATTCTTGAAGTCGAATCAAGACTGGTTCAACCGAACGATTGCAGAGATGGTCAGGTTTCTCTCGCCGCTTCCGAAGATGGAGCGTGTACTCGAGGCAGACAAGACCGCAAAAGATTCAGATCGCGACCCGAGTAAATACGTTTTGCTAAGTTTCGTTTCGGCAAATCACGACAAGTCGATTTGGCCAGATGCAGATCGCTTCGACCTTCACCGCGAGCGCAAACCACACCTCGCGTTTGGTTTCGGTCGTCACTCGTGCATGGGTATGAACATCACCGAACACGAAGCAGGCGCATTCTTGCGCGTTCTGCTAAACGAATGGCCGAACTGGGTTTTCGATGGCGAGCCAGATATTGAGTGGGCTAGTGCTCAGGCCGCTGATGGATCCGAAATCAAGTTCATTGATCGTTTCAACTCGTTGAAGGTCAAGACCAACTAAAAGATTGGCGCATCGTCATCTGGCAAGAAGTCGCCGTAATCAACATCGTCGATGCCCGGAGTCTCGGTGTTGTGGTGCCCGTTCATGAACGAAAGGACTCGAGCGTCAACTTTTATGTCGGCCATGCGAATCGCGCGTGTTAGATACAAACCGTCAAGCGAACGAACGCGGCTTAGACCAACGTAGGTTTGTCCGGTCGCGAAGGCTCCGCTACCGAGATCAATCATTACCTCGTCGAAGGTTTGACCCTGCGACTTGTGAATTGTGACGGCCCACGCCAAACGCAAAGGAAACTGTCTGTACTCGGCAATAGGAACAGAGATGACTTTTTCTTTCACCTTGTTGGTGTCTTGATCGAAGTATTCTTCGAGCTCGTAGCGCACCTGTTCCCAAATTGCCCGACCAACATCGTGACGAACGCCATCGGCTTCGACGATTATGTGGCTGTCGCTCTTGAACTCAACTACCTGGCCAATGGTGCCGTTGACCCAGCGTCGAATTGCCGAGCCGTCTGAGTCTTTGAAAGGGCTCGAGTCATCGTTCTTGATGAACATGACCTGCGCGCCTTCTTTGAGCTCTAGATTCTCCTCGGCCGGCTTGGTGTTCTCGAATGCCTTGAGGTCTCCGCTGGCGTGGGCCTTGAAGAGCTTCGGCTTCGCTGGAAGTTCGGCCAGACGATTGCGGTTCACGCTATCGACCATGGCGTTGACGGTGGCAAGGCGAAGAACATCGTCGTGAGCAACCGCTCGCACGGCCTGCTGGTTCAACTCGTCAAGCATCTCTTGGGTCACCGAGCCATCGCGAATGGCGTTCAAGATGTCTTTAAAGCGACCGTCTTTCTGCCTAAAGATCTCGATCAATTCGTAACGCTCGAGCCCGGCATCGCGCCACACGTGGGCATCGAAAAACCAAAGGCTCTGATAGTTCTCGCCCATGTATGCGATCTCGTGCGCCTTGCGCGGTGGCACGGGGGCCAATTGGTAGGGGTCACCAAACATAACGACTTGGGCTCCGCCGAAGGGCACTTTGCGCTTGCCTCGAGCCACACCCATGGCGCGGCTAATGGCATCCATGGTGTCTGCGTTGACCATCGAAACCTCGTCGATAACCAAGAGGTCGATTGCTG
>CAIKYE010000130.1 GCA_903831585.1 uncultured Micrococcales bacterium
GATTCAGAGCCATCCGCGGTCTTCACGACGGCCGGGCGCTTTGTAACAATGCCTGTTCCAAGAATCGCAACCTGAGGCAGGAACACAACTGGAGTGTCGAACAGTGCGCCTCGCGAACCGGTGTTGGTGAGAGTGAATGTTCCACCACCAAGTTCATCCGGCTTCAACTGGTTGTTTCTTGTTCTCGCTGCCAGGTCGGCAATCTGTGTCGCGATCTGGGCAAGATTTAGTGTCGATGCGTCTCGTATCACCGGTGTTAGAAGACCCTTTTCGGTGTCTACGGCGAAGCTAATGTTTTCGGTCGGGTGATAGACGATGTTCTCGCCATCGATTGTTGCGTTTAGCTTCGGGTGAACTCGCAACGCTTCTGCGGCTGCCAATGCAAAGAATGGCATGAAGTTCAACTTGCCCCCGGTTTTTGCAACAAACGCAGGCTGCACCTGCTGGCGAAGGCTTGCGATGGCTGTTACGTCAACTTCAACCACTGTTGTCAACTGTGCTGTTGAAACCATCGAAGCAACTGCGCGCTCTGCAAGTACCTTGCGAAGGCGGGTCATTGGTTCGGTGGTGCCTCGCAGACTTGATGCGACTGCCGGCGAATGTGGTGCGACGTTTGTTGTCGCAGCATACGTTTGAGCTGGAGCTGTCGAAGTCGTTGCCGCCAGAACGTCTTCTTTGCGAATGCGTCCACCGACGCCAGAACCGGCAACTGCAGAAAGATCGATTCCGCTCTCGTTGGCAAGTTTTCTAACCAGAGGGGTTACGTAGTTGGCATCCGAAGCAGTAGAGGTCGGCTGTGATGGTGCTGGTGAAGCAGCAGGTGCCGCAGCTGCAACCGATGTAGTTGCAACGGGCGCAACCGGTGCTGCCACTACAGGGGCGGCAGGAGCAACCTGAACGGGAACAGGTTCTGGTTGTGCAGCTGCTGGTTGCTCAGTTATCGTCGGCGTCTCGCTCGCAATCGGAGCGCTAGAGCCCACGCCACCAATGATGGCGAGAACTGCGCCAACCTGAACGGTCTCGTCTTCCTGAACCAGAATCTGCTCGATTACCCCAGCGAATGGAGAAGGAATCTCGGTATCGACTTTGTCTGTCGAAACCTCAACCAGCGGTTCGTCAACCGCGACAGTGTCGCCAATTTTCTTCAACCAACGAGTAACGGTTCCCTCTGTGACGCTTTCGCCAAGGGCCGGTAGTACTACTGATTCGCTCATGTCTTTGCTCCTATGAGATCTTTATGCGTGCGCGTGAAGAGGTTTGCCGGCAAGAGCTAGATGCGCTTCGCCAATGGCCTCATTCACGGTTGGGTGTGCGTGAACAAGAGTGGCAACATCCTCTGGATATGCTTCCCAGTTAACGATCAATTGCGCTTCGCCAATTTGCTCGCCAACGCGCGATCCAATCATGTGAACGCCTACAACGGGGCCGTTGTTTTTACGAATTAGCTTTATGAAACCTGCTGTGCCAAGAATTTGGCTTTTGCCGTTTCCGCCAAGGTTGTATTCATAAGTAGAGATGTTGTCTGCGCCAAACTTCTCAACAGCCTTGGCTTCGCTTAGACCAACTGATGCAATTTCTGGCTCGCAATAGGTGACCTTTGGAATTCCGTTTTCGTCGATTGTTGCTGGCTTCAAACCGGCAATCTCTTCGGCGATAAAGATTCCCTGCTGAAAACCACGATGTGCCAGCTGCAAGCCAGGAACAATGTCACCGGCTGCATATGTGCCTGCAACGCTGGTCTCGAGTCGATCGTTTGTCAAAACATAACCGCGATCCATGTTGATTCCGTTTTCGCTGTAGCCCATGCCATCGGTGTTTGGTCCGCGTCCGACAGCGACTAGAAGTAATTCTGCTTCAAGCTTTTCGCCACCTTCCAGAGTCACAACAACTCCGTTTTCGTGCTGTTCGACACCCGAGAACCTGACACCGGTTTTGAATTCGATTCCACGCTTGCGAAAAGCGCGCTCCAGAGCCTTGCTGATAGCGGGTTCTTCATTAGGCACAAGATTTGGCAGGCCTTCAACAATCATGACTTCAGTGCCGAAGCTTCTCCAGATCGATGCGAACTCAACACCGATGACTCCGCCGCCGAGCACGATTACCTTGTTTGGAACGAAGGACATCTGTAGCGCGTGCTCAGAGGTGATCACGCGACCACCAATTTCAAGACCAGGCAGCGACTTAGAGTACGAGCCCGATGCCAGAACAAGGTTTGTGCCTGTGTAGGTTTCTTCGCCGACCTGGATGGACTTTGCGCTGGTCATTCGACCCTCGCCTGCGATTACCGTGATGTTTTTCGAATTGACCAGTCCGGTAAGGCCTTTGAACAACTTGTCAACAATGCCGTCGCGGTAAGAGTTGACTGCTGCCATGTCAATTGAGCCGAACTCAGCGTTGATTCCGAAGTGCGCTGCGTCTTTGACTGTGTCTGCGACTTCGGCTGAATGAAGAAGAGCCTTGGTTGGAATGCAACCGCGGTGCAAGCAGGTTCCGCCGAGCTTGTCTTTCTCGATCAAGGCTACGGATTTGCCGAGCTGTGCCGAACGAAGAGCAGCCGCATATCCACCGCTTCCTCCACCGAGAATTACGACATCAAAATTGTGCTCAGCCAAAACGGACTCCTAGATAGGTGCGCTAACTCATCAACTTTACTACTGCCGCGCCTGTGCTTGGCAGTCAGTTGCAAACTACTTGCTGTAAGACTCGGCCAAGGCTACGAGGCTGCGAACATAAGAGCCTGTTGCTCCCTTTGGAATGAAGCCATAGCCAGCGCCATCGTTGTCAGCTGGTCCGGCTAGATCAAGGTGCACCCAGGGGATTAGTTCGTCTGAAGTCTTGGATTTCTTGCCAACGAATTCTTTCAAGAACAACCCACCAACAAGCATTCCGCCGCTTGGATTGCCAACTCTTGAGTTCATCATGTCGGCTATGTCGCTATTCAAGAGAAGTCGCAGTTCATCTGGAAAAGGCATTGGCCAAGCGAATTCGCCAGCTGCCTTTGTTGCCTTCAGCAAGGCGTCGACGCTTGCGTCATCGCCCATGAGCCCGGCATAACGGGTTCCGAGCGCCACCCGCTGAGCTCCGGTCAAAGTTGCAACATCGACAATCAGGTCGGGGTAGCTCTCGCTAGCGAGAGACATTCCATCGCCAAGAACCAATCGGCCCTCTGCGTCGGTGTTCGTCACCTCAACGGTCTTGCCGTTGCGCAACTTAATCACATCGCCAGGTCTAGTTGCTGATCCAGATGGCATGTTCTCGGCCAGGCACAGATAGGCGGTTGCTTGAACCTTTAGCTTGAGTCGAGCAATCGCCAGAACTGCGTTCAATACCGTCGCGGCGCCGGTCATGTCGTACTTCATTCCGAGCATCGAGTTTGCTGGCTTCAGAGAAAGCCCTCCGGTGTCGTATGTGATTCCTTTACCAACGAACGCGATCTTCTTTTTTGCGCCGGTTGGCTTGTATTCAACCTTCACAATTCGCGGAGGCCTAACCGAACCCTTGCCAACGCCAATCATTCCGCCGAAGCCGCCGGCTGCAAGTTTTTTCTCGTCGAGAATGGTGATGGTGACCGCTGAGCCCTTTGAGAGTTTTGTTGCTATAGAGGCGAAGCTTTGAGGGTAGAGATCATTTGCAGGCATGCTGACTAAGTCTCTTGTGTCGTGAACCGCAGCCCTCAAGATTTCTACTCGAGTTATTGTTGCGGGTTTGACCTTTACCTTGGTTGCGAGAATCATGGTCTGAACCTGGGTCTTCTTGGCGTCCGACTTGTAAGCCGTATAGCTGTAGTTTCCGACCGAATAGCCCTCAAGTAGTGCGAGCGCTTCGGCTTCGGTGCTGATGGGAACAGCCGTTACCACGGTCTTGAACTCGTTCAAGAGGCGTCCGATGGTTCCGCCGAGGTATCTCAGAGAGTCAATGTCTTTGGCTTTGTATCCGCCGACAATGGCGAAGAATGAACCGTTTGGTCCTGGCACTTTGACCAGGGCATCTGGTGTCACTTTGACCCCAAGCTTCTCGAGGTCAGTGTTTTTGAGTGAACCGAGATCGAGGCCTTCGGCTACGAGGGTGAGCTTGGTGCCTTTTTGCTCAGCGCCAATTACGAATACTGCGTCTTTTGTGAACGCCGGAACGGTCGAAGCGACCTTGATGAAGTGTTTAGCCATGGCAACACTCTAAACCCGCTCGTAGACTTATATGCGTGGTTGAACCAAGCGAGTTATACGAGTTGCACAACGATGATTTCGATGTGCCATCGGGGCTGCACCTGATTGCAGGTCTGACCGGTTTCACCGACGCAGGTTCTACCATCGAACAATTTGCTAGCCACGTCTTTGAAAACCTAAGTCACCGGGTCGTTGCCATTTTCGACAACGATGAGCTGCTCGATTACCGATCTCGCCGCCCGATTATGTATTTCGAAAAAGACCACATTTCTTCATATGAACCATCGATCTTGGCGCTTTATCTAGTGACAGACGAGGTCGGCCAAAAGTTTCTCTTTCTTCACGGATACGAGCCTGACTTTAAGTGGGAGTCATTCACCCAGGCGGTTTTTGATCTCGTAGACATTTTTGACATCGAAGACTTTTCTTGGGTGCACTCGATTCCTTTTCCGATTCCACACAGTCGCTCGGTGGGCGTGACGATCTCAGGCAATCGCAAAGAGCTAATTGAACGAATCTCGGAGTGGAAGCCTCAGACTCAGGTGCCCGGAAATGTTTTGCATTTGCTCGAATTCAGATTCGCCGAAGAAGATTTTCCAACTGCAGGATTCGTCATGTTGGTTCCGCACTATCTAAGCGATTTGAATTACCCGCAGTCCGCGGTCAAGGCCTTCGAACAAATCTCTTCGACCACCGGATTGGTTTTTCCAACCGACACGCTGCGAGAAGCTGGAACTCGGTTTCTAGAAGATCTTGAGCGCAAGATTGCCGATAATCCGGAGTTATCGAAATTGGTTTCAAGTCTTGAGAATGGCTTCTCATCCGACGAGAACAATTCGAGAGGACCCCGAATCCGTTCGCCAAAGACCGAGGTTCCTAGCGCAGATCAGATTGCCTCTGAGCTCGAGGACTACTTGAGCCTTCGCCGAAAGCAATCAGACGAAGACAAGCCCCAGTAGCGGGATTTTCGAAACTCGCTCGCTCGCACCTCTTCAAGGCTCTAATCCAGATACTCTCGGGGGATTTCGAACGAATCTCGGAATTTTTTGGGCCGAATCCTTGTTATAGCCAATAGCAGTAATGTTCGTTATTTGTCAGAGAATGCTGGCATAATTGCTAATGACCCAGTCGAGCCGCAAGGATTTGACTTGGGTCCAAGTTATGCCCGTTTCTTGCCAGTTTCAATGATTCAGTCCAGGCCTGCA
>CAIKYE010000131.1 GCA_903831585.1 uncultured Micrococcales bacterium
CCCGATTCGAACCCGCAGAACCTGGGCATGCCTGGCATGCACGGCACCGTTCCTGCGGTTACCGCGCTGCAGAAGGCAGACCTGCTCATTACTTTGGGCGCTCGTTTCGACGACCGCGTGACCGGTGACGTCAAGAGCTTTGCTCCTGGCGCGAAGGTCATTCATGTTGATATCGACCCTGCCGAAATCGGCAAGATTCGTTTCGCCGATGTTCCAATCGTTGGCGACCTCAAAGAGGTAATCACCGAGCTAAACGCCGAGATCGCTTCGACTCAAAAGAAGAAGCCAGAACTTGCCGAGTGGTGGAAGTTCGTCAACGGACTCGTCGAGCGCTACCCGCTCGGTTACACCCACGAAGAAGACGGAAAGCTTTCACCGCAGTATGTCATCAAGCGCATCGGTGAGCTCAGCGGACCAGAGGCAATCTACGCGGCTGGCGTTGGTCAGCACCAGATGTGGAGCGCTCAGTTCGTGAAGTATGAGCGACCAAACTCTTGGCTCAACTCGGGCGGTGCCGGAACCATGGGTTACGCGGTGCCAGCGGCGATGGGTGCAAAGGTTGGTCAGCCAGATCGTTTGGTTTGGGCAATCGACGGCGACGGTTGTTTTCAGATGACCAACCAAGAACTTGCCACCTGCACAATCAACAACATTCCGATCAAGGTTGCCGTCATCAACAACTCTTCGCTCGGCATGGTTCGTCAGTGGCAGACCTTGTTCTATGACAAGCGTTACTCACACACCGACTTGAACACCGGCACAGACACCGCGATGGTTCCTGACTTCGTGAAGTTGGCAGATGCTTACGGCTGCCTGGGTATTCGTGTTGAAAAAGAAGAAGACATCGACGCAGCCATCAAGTTGGCAATCGAAACCAACGATCGACCGGTTGTAATTGACTTCATCGTTAGCCGCGACTCGATGGTTTGGCCGATGGTTGCAGCCGGTCTATCGAACGACGAGGTTCAATACGCCCGTGATGCGGCTCCGGTTTGGGACGGTAGGGAGTAATGATGACACAACACGTTTTGTCACTACTGGTTGAAGACAAGCCGGGTCTACTAACCCGAGTGGCCGGGCTCTTTGCTCGCCGCGGCTTCAACATTCAGAGCCTTGCCGTAGGAACCAGCGAAATCGCGGGCCTCAGCCGCATCACCGTCGTGGTGCAGCTCGATGGCGCACCGCTCGAGCAGGTCACCAAGCAGCTCAACAAGCTGATCAACGTAATCAAGATCGTCGAGCTCGAGCAAGACCAGGCCGTGCAGCGCGACCACATGCTCATCAAGGTCAAGACCGACTCGGCCACCCGAGGTCAAGTTCTCGAAGCGGTAACCTTGTTCAGAGCGCGCGTCATCGATGTTGTGAGCGACGCAGTAATCATCGAGGTCACCGGCGACACCGCAAAGTGCCAGGCTCTGCTGAAAGTTCTCGAACCATTCGGAATCAAAGAACTCGTGCAGTCTGGTGTTTTGGCAATGGGCCGTGGCTCAAAGTCGATTACCGAGAAGGTAAGCAAGTAGTTCCCCAATTTTTATGCTTCACCAAACCAAATAGATAAGGAATAACAATGGCTGAAATCTTTTATGACAAGGATGCCGATCTGTCGATCATCCAAGGTCGCAAAGTTGCCGTAATCGGTTATGGCTCGCAGGGCCACGCGCACGCGCTTAACTTGAAAGACTCGGGCGTTGACGTAGTAGTCGGTCTTCAGGCCGGCTCGAAGTCAATCGCAACCGCAGAAGAGCAGGGCCTCAAGGTTCTCTCACCTGCAGACGCAGCTGCTTGGGCAGACGTCATCATGATC
>CAIKYE010000132.1 GCA_903831585.1 uncultured Micrococcales bacterium
CGCTAATCGGATTGTTCGTTTCAGCGATTACGGCCTGGGTCATTCAAGCGCCAGGCAACTTCTTCGGTTACGTGATCGTTTGGGGAACCGTTCTTTTTGCCTTTGCCGGCGTGATCGTTGCGCTGATTTTCGAGGCAATTTTGCGCTCTCGAAGCAAGCGCATCGAAGCGACTAAAATAGAGGGGTAGCGAAGACTTTTTCTTCGCAAAGCGCACTTTCAACGACAGGAATCTGCCCTTGCTTAGAGGCGATGGACGTCTGAATTTCGATCTCGCGGTAAGCGATGACGATGAGAAAGCACCACAGGATCAGTGCGGCGTATTCGGTGTTTGGGCACCCGGTGAAGAAGTTGCGAAACTAACTTTCTTCGGCCTCTATTCTTTGCAGCACCGCGGGCAAGAATCTGCTGGAATTGCAACCTCTAACGGCGAAAAAATCCTGGTCTATAAAGACATGGGTCTGGTCTCACAAGTTTTTAGCGAGAGCGCACTCGAATCACTCGTCGGTCACATTGCAGTTGGTCACAACCGTTACTCAACCACCGGGGCATCGTCTTGGCGAAACGCACAACCGACACTTGGCCGCACATCATCTGGCACTGTTGCTCTCGCGCACAACGGAAATCTCACCAACACCTCTGACCTGCTCGAGCTTCTAAGCAAGAGGTATCCAGAACAGAAGACCAACGAGATAACCGGCGGTAACACCACAGACACCGCCGTGCTGACCGCACTGCTCGCTGGCGATCTAGATCACACTCTCGAGGCCACAGCACTCGAACTTCTGCCAGAAGTTAAAGGCGCGTTCTGTTTGGTATTCATGGATGAAACCACTTTGTATGCAGCGCGTGACCCGCAAGGGGTGCGCCCTCTCGTGCTCGGTCGCCTAGAACGTGGATGGGTCGTAGCGTCAGAAACGGCCGCACTCGACATAGTCGGAGCTTCATTCGTTCGCGAAGTTGAACCGGGTGAGCTAATCGCCATCGACGAAAACGGTTTGCGATCGACCCGCTTTGCCGAGGTTAAGCGAGCGGGTTGCGTTTTTGAATATGTCTACCTGGCACGACCAGACACCTCTATAAATGGCAAGAACGTTTATGACGCACGTGTTGAGATGGGTCGCACACTGGCTCGCGAGTATCCGGTTGAAGCAGATCTTGTAATTCCAACGCCCGAGTCGGGCACCCCGGCGGCCATTGGCTTCTCGCAAGAGTCGGGCATTCCATTTGGTCACGGCTTGGTGAAAAACTCATACGTGGGCCGCACCTTTATTCAGCCTTCGCAAACCATTCGTCAGCGCGGTATTCGCCTTAAGTTGAACCCACTCAAAGAGGTAATCAAGGGCAAGCGAATCATTGTTGTTGACGACTCAATAGTTCGCGGCAACACTCAGCGCGCCCTCGTGCAGATGCTGCGCGAAGCCGGGGCGGCCGAGATTCACGTTCGAATTTCGTCGCCACCAATTACTTGGCCGTGTTTTTATGGAATCGACTTTGCCACCCGCGCCGAACTAATTGCCACCGGTCTCGGTGTCGAAGATGTTCGCGCATCGATTGGTGCCGACTCGCTCGGTTATCTATCGAAGGATGGAATGGTCGCAGCTTCGGGTCAGGCAGAGAACACACTTTGCACGGCCTGCTTCACCGGAAACTATCCGATTGAGCTACCGACCGCAGACCGGCTTGGCAAGAACTTGCTCGAACGCCCGGCGGCTGCTTGCGAGCCAGGCCCAGACAGCGAAACCGACCGTCTCGTTCGCGAGCAACACGAAACTCTGAACGACTAGGGCTGCGGCAGATGAATGATGCATACGCTGCCGCCGGTGTCGACACTCACGCCGGTGACCTAGCCGTCGAACTAATGAAGCGCGCGGTTAGCGCAACTCACAACGAC
>CAIKYE010000133.1 GCA_903831585.1 uncultured Micrococcales bacterium
CGCAGCGCAGAACAGCGCCTTGCAATAGAAATGTTGCTCGACCAAGAAATTGGCATCATCTCGATGGGTGGTCGCGCCGGAACCGGAAAGTCTGCGCTCGCGCTTTGCGCGGGACTCGAGGCAGTTCTCGAACGTCGTCAGCACAAAAAAATTATGGTGTTCCGTCCGCTGTTCGCAGTCGGCGGCCAAGAACTCGGATACCTGCCGGGCACCGAGGCCGAGAAGATGAATCCTTGGGGTCAAGCAATCTTTGACACCCTCGGGCCCCTGGTTTCGAAAGAGGTTCTCGACCACGTTGTCGATCGCGGCATTCTCGAGGTTTTGCCGTTGACACACATCCGTGGTCGTTCACTTCACGATGCCTTCGTGATTGTCGACGAGGCGCAATCGCTGGAGCGCAACACGTTGCTAACCATGCTTTCGCGCATCGGTCAGAACTCACGCGTGGTGCTGACTCACGATGTTGCGCAGCGAGACAACCTGCGAGTTGGTCGTCACGACGGCATCGCCTCGGTGGTCGAGCAGCTCAAGGGCAACAAGCTCTTCGCGCACTTGACCCTGACCCGCAGCGAACGCTCGGCTATCGCCGGTCTCGTCACAGAAATGCTCGATCGCTAGCCTGTAACAAAATGTCACCGGCAGTTTCTGGGCTGGCGGGTCGTCTGCGGGCGGGTTAAACTCAACTCATGACCACACCGATTTACAACGACATCACCCAAGCCTTTGGCAACACCCCGCTGGTTCAGTTGAACCGCATCACCGAGGGTGCAAAGGGTCGAATCTTGGCCAAACTCGAGTTTTACAACCCTTCAAGCAGCGTGAAAGACCGTCTCGGCATCGCCATGGTCGACGCAGCTGAGGCCTCCGGAGAGCTAAAGCCTGGCGGAACCATCGTTGAAGCCACCTCTGGAAACACCGGCATCGCCCTTGCCATGGTTGGTGCAGCCCGCGGCTACCGAGTTGTCATCACGATGCCTGAATCGGTCTCAAAAGAGCGACGAGCGCTCATCCGTGCCTACGGGGCAGAACTTGTGCTCACACCCAAGGGGGATGGCATGAGGGGCGCTGTGGCGACCGCAGAAGAGCTTGGCCAGAAACCAGACCACGTTCTGGTTCGTCAGTTTGAGAACGAGGCAGGGCCCGAGATTCACCGCAGAACCACCGCCGAAGAGATCTGGCGAGACACCGGTGGCAACATTGACGTTTTCGTAGCGGGCATCGGCACCGGCGGAACCATCACCGGAACTGGCCAACGCTTGCGCGAGCTGAACCCCAACATCAAGATCATCGGTGTTGAGCCTGCCGCCAATGCCCTCTTGAACGGCGGCGAGCCAGGCCCCCACCCAATTCAGGGAATCGGCGCGAACTTCATTCCGAACGTGCTCGACCGCACTGTCTACGACGAGGTAATCGACGTCTCAAACGAGGATGCGCTCAAATACGCTCGTCGTTTGGCAACCGATGATGGCATCCTTGGTGGAATCTCATCGGGAGCAGCTGCTTGGTCGGCAATTCAAGTTGCGAATCGACCGGAATTTGCTGGCAAAACTATTGTTGTAATACTTGCGTCGTTCGGTGAGCGTTACCTTTCGACGGTCATGTATGAAGACTTGATGGAGCAGTAATCTCAAAATCATTTATCGCTCGCATGCGCGAAGACCTCTCAGCTGCATTCGATCGAGACCCCTCGGCCACGAGCAAACTAGAAATGCTGCTCGCCTCGCCAGGCCTGCACGCCGTCTGGTGGCACCGAATATCATCTTTCTTTTATGTGAAACTCTCATGGAAACTTATCGGCCGCTTGTCTTCGCAGTGGGGACGTTTCTGGACAGGCATCGAAATTCACCCGTCGGCCAAAATTGGTCGAAGAGTCTTTATCGATCACGGCATGGGTGTCGTTATCGGTGCAACCGCAATCGTCGGCGATGACGTGCTGATGTATCACGGAGTCACACTAGGTGGCAAAACTCTTGAGCGCGGAGTCAAGCGTCACCCAACCATCGGTAACAATGTTGTACTCGGTGCACATTGCATCGTGCTCGGTGACATCACGGTTGGCGATGGTGCGCAGATCGGTGCGCAGGCAATCGTGACAAAAGACGTCAAGCCTGGCGCAACTGTCGTCGGCAAGTTCTAGCTGTTCATTACTTCGGCACCGTAGGTTGCCCGCCCCTAACTTGGGGCAATGAGTGTAGTCTTTGCGTGGCTGGGGCCGGCTTATCTTGTTGCCGTGGCCTGGCCCCTTGCCCGAACCGACATTCGTGAGCATCGCCTGCCAAACAAATACACTCTGCCGCTCGTGCCGATTGCCCTCATCGGGCAGCTCGCTGCTTGCATTGCGGGGGCCGACTGGTCGAGGTTGGCGGTAGCTCTTGGCTGGGCAGTAGTTGCGTTTGCCGTCGGCTTGGGTATCAACCGCATCGGCACTCTTGGCATGGGTGATGTGAAGCTGATCACCGGCATGAGCCTGAGTCTTGGGTGGTTCACGCCGTTTGCTCCGCTGCTGGCGCTTTGCGCAGCCTTTGCTCTGGCAACCATCGTGGTGTTGTTTCTCTTTGTC
>CAIKYE010000134.1 GCA_903831585.1 uncultured Micrococcales bacterium
ACATCGCTGTCGGTTGACGTGAACTTGCCTATCGCACGGGCTAAGCCTTCGACGGTCATTGCGTGCAGCGGAGCACCGCAACCGTCGATGCTCGAGTGCAGAATCTTCTCGCCCGAATACTCTTCGAGCACCTGCTCGACTAGTTGCTGCAAAGGGTGGTTTGCATCGAGATAGGTTTTGGTGTCGTAGCCGGCAACTACACAGGCGGCCAAGAAGGCTGCGTGCTTACCCGAACAATTGAAAGCCAGTCTGGTTTCTTTGCTCGCCTTAGAGCGAGCCGTCGGATTGCCTGGCCAGGCCAGTGGGCACTGCAGATCTGCTTCGCTTAGACCGGCATCCCTCAGTATTGCCTCTACCAATGCGATGTGCTCTGGAGTTCCCTGATGGCTGGCGCTCGAAACAGCCAACTGCGCGCCCACAAGCATTAGCCCTGCTCTGCGCATGGCAATAACCTGCATGGGCTTTACGGCGCTGCGGGGATAAATCAATCGCTTGGCCGAACCCAGGTGATCAATCAGCTTGCCCTCTGGGTCGACTAGTGCGGCTATGCCCTTGTGCCGAGACTCAACAATGCCTCCGCGCTCGAGCACGGCAACTTCGACAAAGTCGAGGGGCTTCGGCAGTAACGCGGAAACGGTTGATGAGAGCTCATTCATCTCATCAGTTTCGCACAAACCCCCACTATCTATTCCAAACCAGTCGGACTCACCAAGCCCTCATCTAGGCTTTGAGAATGCTTGAGTCTTACCTGCTGTTCACAGCCATCTGGTTCGTGGCTGCGGCGACGCCTGGCATCGACACAATGTTGCTGCTGACAACTTCGATCAACACCGGATGGAAGTCAGCTGTCTCAATTTCTCTCGGCATCAGCACTGCCAAGGTTCTTCTGCTAACCATCACCTACTTCGGACTGACTGCTTTGCTTGCGAACAATCCAGAAGTGTATGTAGTACTCAAAATCTTCGGCTGCACCTTTCTTCTTTGGCGAGCTTTCAAACTCTGGACATCAAAGCTGAAACTCTCAGCCAACCCAAGAAGCGGATTCTGGCCAAATTTTTCGTTCGCCTTTACCGCTGCAGTTAGCAACCCTCAAGCGCTGCTCTTCTATGTAGCAGTCGTTCCGCAGGTGAGTGCCAGCACCAACGTGTTCATTTTGAACCTGATCATCGCCATTGGCTTCACACTCATCAGTTTGATTTACATCGGTCTAGCCTTGCCCATCCGTGCCTGGATTTCGCGCGGACCAAACCAGAATCTGGTCAATCGATTGATTGCGCTGGTTTTTGTGGTGCTGGCCGTGGTTCTTGCGTTGCGCTGATCTACTTAAAGAAAAATGACCCCGAATCCGGGGTCATTTTCTTATTTAGAGTTACTGGTTTGCAGTGATAACTGGTACAAGCACGCCGCTGAATACCTGCCATGCAAGAAGTGTCTTAGCCACCAAGCTGAGAGTGATGTATGAACGCTCGCCCTGCAGGTAACTTGCCCACTTGCCAACCTGGCGGTACTGCAACCACTGGTTTAGCGCGAAGGTGTTGAACAACACAAAGATCGTGACGATGATAACTACCACGAAGCCCGGTGTCTCTGCATCGTTGGTTGAACCAGGCTGAAAAGTGTTCAGCATGACTGCGAACCAAGGAACGATTCCGACCATCGAACCGAAGATAAACGGAAGCAACTTTCTGGTGCCAGGCTTCTCATATTTCTCTTGCAGTGCACCGAACAGGATCATCGCTGCGTTGACAGCAAAGATACACATCAGCGCGGCTGCGTCTGTGGTTCCGGTTAGCTGAGCAATCAAGAAGATCATGATTGATGAGCTGAGTGAATACTCTGTCCATCTAAAGTAGTTGTGGTTTGCTAGCAGACCGTTCTTGTAGCGATTGAAGAACGCCGGGCTGGCAACCAAGAAGTGAAAGAATGCGCTCAGCATCAAGAAGCCGATTAGTCCGTAACCCATGTCCACATCAAACAGAACTACACGCTCTGGTGGAATCGGTGAACCCGGAGGGCCCGCCATATAGTCGGCGGTAACCGGAAAGGGTGCCTTCGCGTCGAGCGCGGTGATGATGGCAATCATCGATACTGCCTGACCCAGGTGGGCGATTGCGGCAATGATGTTGTAGACGCGCAGTCTCTTTAGCTGGGTCTCGGTGTCTCTAACCTTTTTGGCCATGGTTTTCTCCTTTGAGCGTTGACTTTATTATTGCGGGATAACGGCCTAAAACGCGGGGTTTAGACTCTTGGTGAGCCGAAAGGAGCTATCCATGGCAGCCAAGAAACCCGCAGAAACCTTCACAGCCGAAGAAAAAGCCGCTATGAGACAGCGCGCCAAAGAGCTAAAGGCCAATGCCAGCAAAGAAGTAGCGCTAAAAGATGTTCTTGCTGCCTATAAAAAGATGAGCCCGGCTGATCGCGAAATTGGCGAAAAACTGCATGCTCTAGTCAAGAAGTCAGCCCCGCAGCTCTGGGCCAAGACCTGGTACGGAATGCCCGCGTACGCCAACGAAGACGGCAAAGCTGTTCTGTTTTATCAAGATGCCGGCAAGTTCAAGACCCGCTACTCGACCATCGGTTTCAATGAACACGCAAACCTCGACGAAGGCTCACTCTGGGCAACATCTTTTGCCATCATCAAGTGGACAGGCACGGTTGAGAAACAACTTGCTGCGCTAATAAAGAAGTCGGTTTCTTAAGCGGTTCGCAACATCAACATGAACTGACCGCCGCCGGGGTTGACCTGGGTGTCAAAACTAACCTCCGGTGCGAAGCGAGAGAGTCGATCTAACAACCACTCCGATGCACGCTCGGCATCTGCCTCACTAGAGAAACGCGCTACAAGTTCGCGGCCGCCTTTTCGAGTCAATCGCTCAACTGTCTCAACAATTGGAGCCGGCTCGGCAGCGATCAATTCTTCAGGCCAGGCAACTACCGGCGCATGCTTGCCCTTCATCGTGTTGCACATGCGATGGGCAAGACGTTCGCCACCTGAGGCACCCTTCTTAGCTTTTGCGAGGGCAAAGCTGTCGGCACTCGGCCCCAAATCTGAATTCACAGAAGCATCGGGGTCGACCGGCTTGTCACACAACCAACAGCGCCAGCCATCACGCTCACCTATTTCGTTTAGGTCACTCAAGCCGATTCTTGCTTTCCGCCTGGTGGGCCAATCGTCAGAAGTGTCACAAAGATTGCGATGACAATCAAAATGAGCACGGCAGCTAACAAGAGCGGGCGGTTCAAGAACCAGCGGAACAATCTGTCGAACCAGTTCTGGTCGCGAGGATCGTTGGTTGGTTGCAAACGCCATTGCCCGGCGAGTAAACCCTTGCCCTCGAGATTGCGATCTAAGGGAATCGTTGCGAACGGCACAATTGCCAGCGCAACACCCAGCACTATTCGTCCGAGACCCCAGCGCTGGTTGACGCCGACCAGAGCGGCCATGACCCCGTAGCCCAAGAACATGGCCCCGTGCAGGCCACCGATAACGGCAAATAGAGTCGGCGGTAGGCCAACCAGCGCCCTGAAGGCCAGCGCTCCTAGCAAGAGCGACCAGGTGAGGGCTTCGCCGAAAGCGAATGTTTGAAAGGCTTTTTGCGGGCTCGAGAAAATTCGGCCTGTGCTTTGGTTGGTCATAATTAGAGTCTATGAACTCAAGTCGCCCGATTCGCGTTGTCTTTCTAAGCTTCTACTTCGAAGCCTGGGATGCGCTCGATGGCATCTACCGTCAGATGCTCGATGATCCTCGATTTGAGCCGACTGTGATCAGCATTCCTAGAAGACTCACCGGCGAGAAGAGCTATTCGGGTGAGCATCTAGTTAGTGCGTTTTTCGACTCCAACGGAATCAAACACTTGCGCTTCGATTTCGAAGACTCGATGATTGGGCTCGAAAAACTTCGCGAGCTGGCACCCGACTTTGTCTTTTTGAACTATCCGTGGCAACGCAATTATCAACCCGGCTATCGGGCTGAAGCTCTAAGTGAATTCACCAAGGTGTGTCAGGTGCCCTACTACTCTTTTGCGCTGGTCAACGAACCGGGTGACGATGGCGTTGCGCCATACCTCTATACGCAACGTTCGCACCAACTGTCATCTTTGATTTTTACCCAGGATGCCGCCGTGGTCGAGGCATACGCAAGCACCTCGCGCGGAAACTCGCATGTGCACCTAGTCGGTTCGACAAAGATTGATTCGTTGATGTCACGTGCAGTTGCAAAACCGAGTGAGCGTTATACCCTGGTTTGGGCACCGCACCACAGTTACTCTTCGCACTGGCTAA
>CAIKYE010000135.1 GCA_903831585.1 uncultured Micrococcales bacterium
ATCTTGACCTTCATATTCCAGCGGGTGAGTTCTTCGCTCTGCTTGGCCCATCCGGCTGTGGCAAGACCACCACACTTCGACTAGTTGCTGGGCTTGAACAGCCAACCACCGGACAGATCCTTATCGGTGGCAAAGATGTAACCGATACGAAGCCATACCAGCGACCGGTCAACACCGTGTTTCAGAGCTACGCACTGTTTCCGCATATGTCGGTTCTCGAAAACGTTGCCTTCGGATTGCGTCAGCGCAAACTTGACGACGTGTTGGTTAAGGCACAGGCGTCACTAGACCTGGTTGAACTTGGTCACCTCGCGCAGCGCAGACCAGCGCAACTTTCGGGTGGGCAGCAGCAACGTGTTGCGCTAGCCCGTGCGCTCGTCAATCGCCCTTCGCTTCTTTTGCTAGATGAGCCGCTCGGTGCGCTCGACCTGAAACTTCGCCGCCAGATGCAAATTGAACTGAAGGCAATTCAGATGGAGGTTGGTTTAACGTTCTTGCACGTTACCCACGACCAAGAAGAAGCCATGGATATGGCCGACACGGTTGCGGTCATGAACAAGGGTCACATCGAGCAGATGGGTTCACCTGAAAAGCTTTATGACCGACCGAAGACCGTTTTCGTCTCTAAGTTCTTGGGGCAGTCAAACCTCTTCGTTGGCCAAGTTGAATCGCAAAACGAAGTTGCTGTGAGCATTCAGGTTGCCGGAACCAAGATCTCAGTGCCTAAGGCTCGTGCCGAGAAACACTCGGGGACCATCGCAATCGGTGTTCGCCCTGAAAAAGCCTTCTTTCACGAAGAGCAGCCAAAGCTCGGTTCAGATCACAACGTCATCGGCCCCGGCGAGATCATCGACATTCGCTTTACCGGTGTGAGCAACCAGTATCTGATCGAGATCCCTAAGGTCGGCAACGTCACCGTATTCGCGCAGAACATCGGAAAGAGCCCGGTTATCGAACTGGGAGCCAAGGTTTGGGTCAGTTGGAAAGTTGAGCACTCGTTCGGTTTGTCTGACCTTCCAGAAAACGTTGGCGAACAAGAGCCGGTCGCCTAAATAATGGCAATCGCGGCATTCGGTCACGCAACCGGTTCTGGGCACAAGCAAAAGGCTCCTGGCAACAAGAGCGCCAAGGTTGCGATGCTGTTGTTGGCTCCGGGGCTTATCTACCTGACTATTTTCTTTGTCGCGCCGCTTTTTTCGCTGGTCATCACATCGCTTCAGACAGTCGATTACTCAACTGGCTTTCCGGTTTACACTTACGGTCTCGAATTTGCCAACTACGTAAACGTGGTTAGCCAATACGGCGAGCAAATCGGCCGCTCGTTCATCTATGCCTTCTTTGCAACTATTGCTGCGCTGCTAATTAGCTATCCGCTGGCTTACTTCATCGGCGTAAAGGCACGTCGCTATCCTTTGATTCAGGCCTTGATGCTCACTCTCGTGATTGCGCCGTTCTTTATTTCGTTCTTGCTTCGCACCTTCGCCTGGAAGCAAATCTTTTCAAACGAATCATGGATAGTCACTACCCTTCAGAGCGTCGGCATCTTGGCGAGTGACCAGTACCTGGTCGGAACCCCGTTCTTGGTCATCTTTGGTCTTACATATAACTTCATTCCGTTCATGACCCTTCCGCTATACACGAGCCTCGAACGTCTAGACATTCGCTATCTCGAGGCCGGAGCCGATCTGTACGCGAATCCACGCAAGGTATTTCGCAAGGTGACAATTCCGCTTTCGATGCCGGGTATCGTCTCTGGAACGCTGTTGACTTTCATTCCGATCGCCGGTGACTACGTGAACGCATCCGGGCTATTTCTCGGCAGCACCGAGACGGCGATGCTCGGAAACGTGGTGGAGTCGAAGTTTTTGAAGAGCTACGAGTTGCCAACGGCCTCGGCGCTATCCGTGATTTTGATGGGTGCCATCATGCTCTTGGTCACCTTCTATGTTCGACGCAGCGGAACGGATGATCTGCTGTGAGAAAGTTTTCGTTTGGGCGCTACGCATTGCCGGTCTACTCGGTTCTCGCTTTCGTTTACCTGCTGATTCCGATCGGCTTCACTTTCTTCTTTTCGTTCAACGACTACCGCCGAAGCAACATCACCTGGCGCGGTTTCACTCTCGACAACTGGACCAGCGTTTGCGAAGCCCAGGGCGTTTGCGCGGCCTTCGCCACCTCTATTTCGATTGGCCTTATCTCGACCATGATTGCCACCACGCTGGGAACCATGATTGCCATTGCGCTGGTGCGCTATCGCTTCAAGTTTCGTTCGACCATTAGCCTGCTCTTGTTTTTGCCGATGGCAACCCCTGAGTTGGTTCTGGGTGCTGGCCTAGCAGCACAGTTCTTCAACTTCGGTGTTGAGATGGGCTTCACCACCATCGTTATCGCCCACGTCATGTTCTGCCTGAGCTTCGTTGTGGTCACCGTGAAGGCTCGCGTTGCCAGCCTTGACCCCGCGCTAGAAGAGGCGGCCACTGACCTCTATGGTTCACCGAGCCAGGTTTTCTGGAAGGTGACTTTTCCGTTGCTGCTGCCTGGCATCATGGCCGCCGCGCTGCTGTCTTTTGCACTCAGCTTCGATGATTTCATCATTACGTATTTCAACTCTGGCCCAACCGAGACCTTCCCGAAGTTCGTTTACACCGCTGCAGCCAAGGGTCTACCGGGTGAGGCAAACGTTATCGGAATCGGCGTGTTCTTCTTGGCGATTGCCATCGTGGTGACTATTCAGATTCGCTCGTCGATGAAGGCAAAGCGTCTAGCGGCCGTTAAATAATTAGGCAAAAGAGAAACCCCTCCGCTTGGAGGGGTTTTCTTTTCAGTTTGACTACAGGGTTTCGAGGCCTGCTGCCAGCACATCGAGAGCTTCGTGCAACTGAGCATCTGTGATCGCTAGCGGAGGCAAGAAGCGAATGACGTTACCGAAGGTTCCTGCGTTGAGAACAATGACACCGTTCATGTGGCAGAACTTTACGACTTTGTCAGAAGCCGCCGAGTTAGGGTTCAGCGTGCCTGGCTCGACGAACTCGATGGCGATCATTGCGCCGCGACCGCGAACCTCTGCGATAACAGAGTGCTTCTCTTTGAGTTCGTTCAGGCGAGACAACAAGATGGTTTCGAGTTCCAGAGCGCGCTCGAGAACGCCGCCGGCTTCGATCTGCTTTAGCACCGCAACCGCTGCGGCTGCGGCGACCGGGTTTCCACCGTAGGTGCCACCGATGCCTCCGGCGTGAGACGAATCCATGATCTCGGCGCGACCGGTCACTGCCGAGATTGGCATACCGCCGGCGATTCCCTTGGCAATCGTGAACATGTCTGGCTCGAAGCCATCTTCGTAGTGGGTAGCGAACCAGCGACCGGTGCGTGCAACACCAGACTGAACTTCGTCGGCCACCATAACAATGCCGTTTGCCTTCGCCCAAGCCGATAGCGCTGGCAAGAAGCCAGGGGCAGGAACAATGAATCCACCCTCACCCTGAATTGGCTCAATGACAATCGCAGCTAGGTTCGCTGCGCCAACGCGCTTCTCCATGTAGTTGATTGCGCGCTTTGCTGCCTCTTCGCCGGTGATGCCTCCGTCACGAAGCGGGTAAGACATCGGAACGTGGTGAACGCCAGGAGCAAACGGACCAAAGCCGCTGTTGTATGGCATGGCCTTGAAGTTCATGGCCATGGTCAGGTTGGTGCGCCCGTGGTATCCGTGATCAAAGACGGCAATCTCGCCGCGACCGGTGAACTTGCGAGCAAACTTCACTGCGTTCTCTACCGCTTCTGCGCCCGAGTTGAAAAGCGCGCTGCGCTTCTCAAAGTTGCCCGGGGTGTATTTGTTGAGTAGTTCGCAAACCTCGATGTATGGAACATAGGGGGTGACGGTAAAGAGAGTGTGGGTCAGCTTTGAGACCTGCTCCTGAACGGCCTTGACTAGCTCGTCGTTGGTGTGGCCAATCGTGGTCACGCCGATGCCTGAACCCAGGTCAATGAAGCGGTTGCCATCGACATCGGTGACCAGGGCGCCGTGGGCGTGGTCAATGTAGACCGGCAGGGCTGCTCCGACGCCGTGAGAGACCTCTTTTAGGCGCTTGACGTGAAGCTGCTGAGAGATTGGGCCCGGAATTGCAGTAACAATGTTGCGTGCAGACATGACTGATTGTTCGCTCATATTGCAATCCTACGCCTCGCATTCCCTTAGCTGGTGGCAAGATTGCACTATGCGTCGCGTAATTATTCTCGGATCTACCGGTTCGATCGGAACCCAAGCACTCGAGGTTATTCGCGAGAATCGAGACCTATTCGAGGTGGTCGCGCTCGCGGCCGGAACCAACTCTGAGCTGTTGGCAGCCCAAGCGGCCGAGTTTTCAGTGCCGGCCAATCGGGCGGTTTTAGGCGCTGCCGCGGCTACCCAGTTGGTCGAACAAACCGAAGCCGATGTCGTGGTCAACGGCATCACCGGCTCAATTGGGCTCGGTCCGACCTTGGCAACTCTTCGCACCGGTAAGACCCTTGCGCTTGCCAACAAAGAATCGCTGATTGTTGGAGGTCGTCTTGTCACGGATGCCGCCGCGCGTGGCCAAATAGTTCCGGTCGATAGCGAGCACTCTGCACTTGCTCAGTGTCTGCTTGCGGGGGAGCCTCGCGAAGTTCGCAAGTTGATCTTGACCGCATCCGGCGGACCCTTTCGCGGCTTCACTCGCGAGCAACTCACAGCCGTCACACCGCAACAAGCACTCGCGCACCCAACCTGGGTCATGGGAAAAGTCGTCACGACGAATTCGGCAACCATGGTC
>CAIKYE010000136.1 GCA_903831585.1 uncultured Micrococcales bacterium
GAGGCGTTTCCGAGCCCGGTGGCGAAGGTCATCAAGCGCGAAGGCGGCTGGTCTTGGTATGAAACCAAGATCACAATGCACAACCCGAAAATGAATTACAGGTTCATGATTTTGATGACCTCGGGCGACACCTTCTGGTACAACACCCTCGGCATGCACGAGTTGAATGTGCCAGACATAAACGACTTCAGACTCAACACCTTTTCGTCTGCTCCCGACTGGGGCAAGAGCGCAATCATGTACCAAATTTTTCCGGATAGGTTTGCGCGCTCAAAGCATGCCGACGCTCACAAGACTCCGAGTTGGGGCATCGCCAAAAAGTGGGGCGACGAAGTCATCGGCTCAGGCCCTGGCACATCCGAGCAGTTTTTCGGTGGCGACCTTTGGGGCGTAATCGAGCATCTCGATCACCTCAAGAAGCTCGGTGTGAACCTGGTCTACCTGACCCCAATCTTTCCGGCTAGGTCAAACCACCGCTATGACGCCAGTTCGTTCGCAGAGGTAGACCCGCTGCTCGGTGGCGGCAAGGCCTTCTCGGCTCTAATCGAGGCCGCTCACAAGCAGGGCATGCGCGTCATCGGCGATCTGACCTCGAACCACTCGGGCGTCGGCCACGAATGGTTCCAGGCGTCGTTCAAGAAGCCTGGCGCTAAAGAGAGCGACTTCTATTACTTCACCGACAAGAACCGCAAGTATGACTCGTGGTTCGGTGTTGCCAGCCTTCCGAAGTTCAACTGGAAGTCTCGCGAGCTTCGCAAGCGCTTCATCGAAGGGTCTAGCTCTGTTGTTGCCAAGTGGTTGAAAGCGCCATACAAGATGGATGGCTGGCGCATCGACGTAGCCAATATGACCGGGCGCATCCGTGACGAAGACATGTATCTCGAAGTCGCACAGGTGATTCGCAAGACCATGGTCGACATCAACCCAGACACCATCATGCTCGGTGAGTACACCGGTGATGCTGCGCACGAAGTGCAGGGTGACGGTTGGCAGGGTGCTATGACCTACTCGAACTTCACCAAGCCGGTTTGGCGCTGGTTCTATAACGACAACGTCAAGTCGCGACCAAAGGGTGCCGAAGGGTTACCTGGATTCTCAATGGGGGACGGCAAGCAGAAAGCTGGAGCCAGTGCACTCGTTCACAGTTACACGCAATTCATCGCGGCGTTTCCGTGGCACGTGCGTTTGCACAACATGAACCCGCTAGACACGCACGATATTCCTAGGTTCAAGACTTATGCAATTGCAGGTGCGCAAAAAGTTGCCGCCGGTTTGCAGTTCACTTTTCCGGGAATTCCTGTTATCTGGGCCGGCGACGAATTTGGTCTCGACGGATTCAATGGCGAGTCTTCGCGCACACCGATTCCTTGGAACAACGAACGCCCACACGACACCAAGATGATCGACACCTATGCGGCACTAACAAAAATTCGCCGCGGCAACAGTGCGCTCAACGACGGTTCGATGCGTTTCTTGTATGCGTCTGAAGAGGCACTGGTTTTCGTTCGCGAGAACAGCAAGCAGAGCATTCTGGTGGTTGCTACCCGTGGCGCAGACAACAAGATAGTTCTGCCAAGAGACGTGGTTGCCAACCTCGCGAAGGCCGAGAACCTGTTCGGCGGCGGCAAGTTGACGCTCACTTCAAATACGGTGAAACTGCCCGGTGAGAAGTTGAGTCTTAACATTTGGCGTTTGCCAGTCAAGGGCTAAGCCGACTAAAATAGTGAAGTTGCCTTCGGGCATACGCCCCGATAGCTCAGTGGTAGAGCACTTCCATGGTAAGGAAGGGGTCGACAGTTCAATCCTGTCTCGGGGCTCCGGCGGGCAATTGCCCGCCTTTTTTGAACCTCGGTTCATTTGCCCGGCGGGGTAGCTCAGGTGGTTAGAGCACACGACTCATAATCGTGGGGTCGCGGGTTCGAGTCCCGCCCTCGCTACAAAAAAAGACAGCCGCATAGATGCGGTTTCTTTGTTTAAGCGGCTTCGCGATGTTTGACTGCTGGTGATAGCAAAATTCCACGAATCGTGCCTGCTGCCCACTTGCCACCTCGTGCAGTGGGAACACCTTCGTCTGAAAGTATCTTGGCAATTCTTGGTAGCGAACAGCCTGCATTGCGAAGGTTCACGATTCGGTCAATTAATTCAGCGTCAAGCGGTGACTTTGGCCCTTCGGTGTAGCCCCAAACCACTCCGCGGTCACGCCTGGCCTCGTGTTGGCGCAATACTCTTTGCGAGATCATTCGTGATTCATACTGCGCAAAGGCAGCTGCCATTGTGAAGAACATCTCACCGGCCGGTGAATTGGTGTCGACGTCTGCGCTGGTGACAACTAATCGCCACTTTTGTTTGCGGCTTAGAGTCGCAATTTCAAGCAAATGCTGCGTGCTTCGCGCGAGACGATCAATGTCGAGCGCATAGAGAGCCGTAGCTTCTCCGCTTGCTAGACGCTCAAGAGACTTGTTGAGTGCGGGTCTCGAGCTGTTGCGCCCAGAACCGGTTTCGGTAACAATCTCAACGCGATAGCCGGCTTTTTGGGCTGCAATGGCGAGAATTGCAGGTTGGCTTTCTAAGCTGTAACCCGTTTTAGCCTGCCTTCCAGTAGACACCCGCACGTATGCGAGCGCTAATGGCGCTTGGTCTGTCACTTTGAAGCCATTTCGTGTATGTCATTTCCGTGGCCCCACGAGATTTACTTTCCCTAAAAAGCAAAATATGGCCACGGGTTCCCCCCGAGGCCATATTTTAACGTAATTGCGGGGGGGGGCTAGTGGTAATTGCGCCTCTAGCCCCACCCCCTATAAATGCTTGCTAGCCCTTGACTGTCTCTTTGAGTGCGTCAGTCATGGCCGTCCAGTCGGCAATTGGGTCAGTCGACTTGCCAGTTAGTAGCTTGGCTTCAGTCTTGCCCCACTTGTCGAACACGCTGCTCATCTGCACGATGTTCGGCATCGGAACAGCATTCTTTCCAGCAGCAGCAAACGCCTTGATTACTGGGTCGTTTGAAGCAACCGCTAGAGCAGCCGTGTTAGCTGGTGAGAAGCTGTCAATGTTGAAGTAGCTAATTCCTGCTTCCTTGCCAGCCAGGTAGGTCAACAACTGAGTTGCGTTCACAACGTCAGTGGTTGGGCTGTTGATAATGTAACCACCCTTGGCACCCATGAACTGTTGAGCTGTCTTGCCACCGAATGACGGAATTGCTGAAACAGCGAAGTCCTTGTTGATTACTGACTTTGAGTCCTTGCAATCTGCGTTACCATTTTCAATTGAGCTGATAGCCCATGGACCAGTGATCCAGTACTTGACCTTGCCGCTCTTGATATCGCAGACCATAGTGTTCCATTGCTTGTCAGCTTTTCCGAAGAACGCCTGGCCCTTGGTTGCTAGGTACTTTGCGAAGGCTTTGCCAGCGGTTCCGTCCATTGTGACGGTTGAGGTCCATCCCTTAGAGGTTGATGCGAATACAGGTGCACCAAACGAACTCTGAATTCCGTAGAAGTGGTAAGGGTCTCCATTTGTGGCATTGTAACCAATCTGGAGTTCACCATTCTTGATTTCTGCACCAGTCTTAGGAGCCTTAGGAGCTGCCTTTAGGTTGCGAACGAGTGCGACATTCTCTGTGTAGAAAGGTAGACCGTACTGCTTGCCACCAAATAGGAATGCCTTCATAGCGTTGCCATCTAGCGCTGAGCTGGTTGCAACTGAAACGTTTACCGGACGGAGAACACCAGCTGCTGCTAGGTTGCCGGTCCAGTCGTGTGCTGCACCAATAAGAAGGTCTGGGCCAGTTCCTGCAGGAACGGCAATCTTAAGTGCATCTTTTACGCTACCGAAGTCTTTACCAGTAAGGGTTACGGTTACGCCATTCTCCTTTGCCCAGGCGTCGACAGAAGGCTTAAAAGTCGCTGTACGACCGCCGTCTACCCAGACCAAGAGTGTTGGGGTGGCTGCGATGGCCGGGGTGCTAACTGCAAGCATTGATCCCACTGCCAAAGTCGCTAATGCAGCTGCGAGGCTGCTCTTGCGGATTTTCATTTGTTACCTTTCGAACTACGTAGTTGAAGGACTTGCAATCAAGTCCTTCAGGCCGAAGGCATCTTTATATGGGCTGTTTGGCTACGCTTAACCACGTGGTGAACCCAAACATTGAAGGCAAGTCCTACCCAGAGACCGACCCGTATCTGGTCGGCCGAGAGAAAATCCGTGAATTCGCCCATGCGGTGAAGGCTTCAAGCCCCCTGCACTTTGATGTGTTGTCGGCTCAGGCGGCGGGTTATTCCGATGTGATTGCCCCGCCAACCTTTGCCGTGGTGATTCAGGAGCGCAGCTTGGTTAGCGTTCTGACAGATAAAGAAGCAGACATCGACTTCAGCCGGGTAGTGCACGGAGATCAGCGTTTCATTCACGTGCGACCGATTGTCGCGGGCGATGAGCTCACCAGCACACTCAAGGTGGCATCGGTCAAGTCAATTGGCGGTCACTCAATGGTCACTTTTGAAACCGAGGTGCATGACAGTTCAAGGCAACTGGTGTGCACAGCGATTTCAACTCTCGTGGTTAGGGGTGCAGAGTAATGACTCACATCAA
>CAIKYE010000137.1 GCA_903831585.1 uncultured Micrococcales bacterium
ATTGTTCTTGCGTTGGTCGCGGCTAGCGAACTAATTCGAACTCGACGCCGGCAGCTTCGAGACGCTTAGAGATCACTTCGATTGACTCGGGGTTCTGATCAATCAAAATGAACTTGCGACCGAGCGAAGCTGCAACCGCACCCGTGGTGCCAGACCCGGCGAAGAAGTCGAGCACTACATCGCCTTCGCGAGAAGACGCTTGAATGATGCGTCGCAAGATTCCCTCCGGCTTTTGTGTCGGGTACCCGGTCTTTTCTTTGCCGGTCGGAGACACAATGGTGTGCCACCAAACATCGGTCGGCAGTTTTCCGCGAGCGACCTTTTCTGGAGTTACTAAACCGGGTGCCATGTATGGTTCGCGATCAACAGTTTCGCTATCGAAGAAGTAGGTCTTTGCGTTCTTCACGTAAACCAAAATTGTGTCGTGCTTTGCTGGCCAACGATTCTTGGCCTTGCCGCCGTAGTCATAGGCCCAAATGATCTCGTTCAAAAAGCAATCGCGGCCAAAGAGTGCATCCAGCAAAACTTTTGCGTAGTGCGCCTCGCGGTAGTCGAGGTGCAGGTATAGCGTGCCGGTCTCGTGCAAAACTCGCCAGGCCTCTTCTAGTCGAGGTTCTAGAAAACTCCAGTAGTCGGCAAACTCGTCGTCGTAGCTCAAAACGGTTTCACGAATTATTTCGTAGTGCTGACCCTTGAACCCAACTCGACCACCGCTTTCGATGCGCTTGGTTGCCGTTACCCCGCGAACCTGCTTTCGACCGGTGTTAAAGGGTGGGTCGATGTAGACCAGCTGCACCGAAGCATCTGCAATAGAGTTCAGGTGAGAGAAATTGTCTCCGAAGATTAACTTGTTGGCTGGCACAAGAAAGAGATTAACAGCATGAACACCAAAGTCATTCACAACGTCGAGCTCAAGCGCCACGAGATCTGGCTAGACGACTCCAAAGTAGGGCACTCTGACTACAGCGTGCGCCCTGGCGAGATTCACCTGGTACACACCGAGGTTGACCCGACCCACCGAGGCAAGAACCTTGCGGGCATCATGGTCGAGCAGCAGTTGGCTGACATTCGCAGCAATTTTGACGAAAAGGTTGTTCCGGTCTGCTCATACGTGGTGAAGTTCTTCGAAACCCACCCAGAGGTTCAAGATCTGTTGCTGAACCCGATTGACCAAGCGGCTGCTGCCTGCCAGATCAAACCAAAGAACGACTAACTGCTGGCCTCGAGCGAGGCGTCTAACCAATTTGTCAGGTCGGCAAGCACCTCGTGTTTGTTTAGTTCGTTGAACATTTCGTGGCGAGCTTCGGGGTAAATAATCATCGTGACGTCTTGAACGCCCGCACGGGTAAAGGCTTTAGCCAACATCATGTTGCCGCGCTCTGCGCCAAGTGGGTCTTCGCTTCCGGCGATGAGCAGAATCGGAAAGTCTGCCGCAATCTTTTTGCTCGGCAAAGAAACTAAGCCGGCAACATTTGTAATTCCAAAAACTTCGATTGCGGTCTCGCCGAAGCACAGCGGGTCTTTCATAAACTCGCGACCAACCGACTCGTCTC
>CAIKYE010000138.1 GCA_903831585.1 uncultured Micrococcales bacterium
CCGCGGTGCGAGCAAACCTGAAGGCGCAAGCGAATCTAACAGCGCCGGTGATTCTTCTTCGGCAGAAAAGCCAGCACGCGAGCCACGCGAGCAGCGACCACCGCGCGAACCACGTGAAAAGCGCGAGTCAAACGGTGAAGGATCAAACCGCGAGGGCGCGTCGAAAGACAACGAAACTCGCAGCAACGACTCACGCAATGATCGTGACTTCAGTGACGAGCGTCGCGGTGGAAACCGCAACCGCAATCGCAACCGTGATCGTTACCGCGACCGCGACTCACGCAACCGCAACCGCGGCTCAAACAACCAGGGTCACGACCGCGATGAAATTGAGCCAGAGATCTCTCCAGATGACGTGCTGGTTCCGGTAGCCGGAATTCTTGACGTGCTCGACAACTATGCGTTCGTTCGCACCAGCGGATACCTGCCTGGTTCAAACGACGTCTATGTTTCACTCGGCCAGGTCAAGAAGTACAGCCTGCGCAAGGGTGACGCCGTGGTCGGCGCAATTCGCCAGCCAAAAGAGGGCGACAGCCAGGGACGCCAGAAGTTCAACGCGATTGTTCGCATCGACTCAATCAACGGTCAGACTCTCGAAGAGGCTGCTAACCGTGTTGAGTTCGGCAAGCTAACCCCGCTTTACCCGCAGAGCCGCTTGCGTCTCGAGACCGAGTCGAACCGTCTCAGCACTCGAATCATCGACCTTGTGGCACCAATTGGCAAGGGCCAGCGCGGTCTAATCGTTTCGCCTCCGAAGGCCGGTAAGACTTTGGTCTTGCAGGCAATCGCCAACGCGATCTCAACCAACAACCCTGAAGTTCACATGATGGTTGTCTTGGTTGACGAGCGTCCAGAAGAAGTTACCGACATGCAGCGAACCGTGAAGGGCGAGGTTATTGCCTCGACTTTCGACCGCCCAGCAGAAGACCACACAACCGTTGCCGAATTGGCAATCGAGCGTGCGAAGCGTTTGGTTGAGCTCGGTCACGACGTTGTCGTTCTTCTCGACTCGATCACTCGACTCGGTCGCGCCTACAACCTAAGTGCTCCGGCCTCAGGTCGAATTCTCTCTGGTGGTGTCGACTCGGCAGCGCTCTACCCACCGAAGCGTTTCTTCGGTGCCGCACGAAACATTGAAGATGGCGGCTCGCTCACCATCCTTGCGACTGCCTTGGTCGAAACTGGTTCGAAGATGGATGAAATTATCTTCGAAGAGTTCAAGGGAACCGGAAACATGGAGCTTCGTTTGTCTCGCGCTCTAGCTGACAAGAGAATCTTCCCGGCAGTAGATGTCAACGCGTCTGGAACACGTCGTGAAGAAATCTTGATGGCACCTGACGAGACAAAGATCATCTGGAAGCTTCGTCGCGCACTTGCAGGACTAGACCAGCAGCAGGCTCTCGAGTTGGTACTTAACCGACTCAAAGAAACCTCTAGCAACGTCGAGTTCTTGATGCAGGTTCAGAAGTCAATGCCAACGCCTTCGGGTTCAGACGGAGACTAAGTAATTGCTCGACTCGGTACAGCCGCTTTTAGCTGAGCACCTCGCCCTTCAGACCCAGTTGTCTGAGGCGAGCGTGCACGCTAACCCTGTGCTGGCCAAAAAGCTCAACCGTCGCTATGCAGAGTTGGGCGCGATAGTCGCGGCCTATAACTCTGTTGTCACCCTCACCGATGATCTAGCAGCGACCAAAGAACTAGCCAAAGAAGACGAGTCGTTTGCCGACGAGGTTCCGGCCTCTGAAGAGAAATTGGCAGCCGCAAGCGAAAAGCTTCGTCGCCTATTGATTCCTCGTGATCCAGACGATGGCCGCGATGTAATCATGGAAATTAAGGCTGGAGAAGGCGGTGCCGAATCAGCGCTGTTCGCAGCCGATCTGCTTCGCATGTACATTCAGTACGCCAACTCAAAGGGCTGGAAGACCGAGATTCTCGACAAAAACGAGTCTGACCTCGGTGGCTACAAAGACGTGCAGATTGCCATCAAGTCGAACACCACAGACCCTGCTCAGGGCGTCTTTGCTCACCTGAAGTACGAGGGTGGGGTGCACCGCGTTCAGCGTGTGCCGGTCACCGAAACCCAGGGTCGCATTCACACCTCGGCTGCCGGCGTTCTAGTGTTTCCCGAGGTCGATGCTCCCGAAGAAGTTGAGATCAGTCAGAACGATCTTCGCATCGATGTCTATCGTTCGAGTGGCCCAGGCGGTCAATCGGTTAACACAACCGACTCTGCCGTTCGCATAACCCACCTTCCGACCGGAATCGTGGTGTCGATGCAGAACGAGAAGTCTCAGTTGCAAAACCGCGAAGCAGCCATGCGTGTTTTGCGCGCCAGAATTCTTGCGGCTCAGCAAGAGGCAATCGAAGCCGAACAGTCTGCTGCTCGCCGATCACAGGTGAAGTCGGTCGACCGCAGCGAGCGAATTCGCACCTACAACTTTCCAGAAAACCGAATCGCAGATCACCGAACCGGTTACAAGTCTTACAATCTAGATCAGGTCATGGATGGCGCTCTCGAGCCGGTGGTTCAATCCGCAATACAGGTTGACGAAGAAGCCCGTCTAGCCGCACTCGGCGCCGAAAAGTAACCAAACATGTTGTTGCGCGAGTTAGTCGCACACGCGGTCGAAAAATTCGAAAGCGCGCAGATTCACGGCGCAAGGGTTGACGCCGAGCTTCTTGCCGGTCACGTTCTTCAACTCAACCGTGGCGAAGTTCAGGCAGCCATGATTTCGGGTGTCGAACTAGATGAATCTCAAAGCAAACTTTTTACCGAGCTTGCCGCACGACGATTCGCTCGCGAACCGCTTCAGCACCTAACCGGTATCGCCTACTTTCGCCAACTTGAACTCAACGTTGGCAAGGGTGTCTTCATTCCGCGGCCTGAGACCGAAATTGTCACACAGGTAGCCATCGATGCTCTCAACTCGAGCGAGTTAGAAAACCCGATTGCCGTCGATCTCGGCACCGGAAGCGGAGCAATCGCTCTCTCGCTGCATGTCGAGGTGCCCAAGGCGAAGGTGCACGCAATCGAGAAGTCAGAAGATGCTTTTGATTTCACCAAAAGAAACTTTGAGAAATATGCCGGGGCAGAGCTGGTGCTCGGTGATCTTGCCGATTCGTTCAACGCCCTCAATGGCTCAGTATCGGTGGTCATCTCTAACCCGCCATACATACCCAATTCGATGGTGCCAATCGACCCCGAGGTTCACCTGCACGAGCCATCTCTCGCTCTTTACGGGGGAGAAGATGGGCTAGACGTCATTCGTGTCTTGTCAACTGTGGCCAAGCGCTTGCTGCTAGAAGGCGGAATGTTGGTCATCGAGCACGCAGACACCCAGTCGGTTATGGTCTGTGAATTACTATTGGCTGAAGGTTGGCGTGATGTTCGTGCCTACCAAGACTTGACCGGCAAAGACCGAGCGGTTTCTGCAATTCACTAGCAGCGAAAGGAATCACCGTGCAGCGAATTTATGACTGTGCAGTTGACACCGACCTGCTAACTGGAATGCGCCTTGCTAATATTGCTCTTCAGCGCGACGAGCTTGTGGTTTTGCCGACCGACACCGTTTATGGATTAGCCGCTAACGCTTTTTCACACAAAGGTGTTCAGGCTCTGCTAGCGGCAAAGGGTCGCACCGCTCAATCGCCACCACCCGTTCTTATTTCAAACATCAATCAGCTTGATGCACTCACCGAATTTGTTCCAGAAATTGCCCGCAAGTTGGCGGCCACTTTTTGGCCTGGCGCGCTAACGATGATTTTGAAAGCTCAACCATCTCTTCAGTGGGATCTCGGCGAAACCAAAGGCACAGTGGCGCTGAGAATGCCAGATCACAAGATTGCTCTAGCCCTGCTAGAAGAAACCGGGCCACTGGCCGTCTCAAGCGCAAACCTCACCGGCGAACCAGCGGCAACTACCTGTCAGCAGGCCGAAGGGTATCTCGGTGCGAGCGTTGCGGTCTATTTAGACAGCGGCCCGTCACCAAAAGGCGAAGCGTCAACGATTCTCGATCTCACCTCGATTACAGAAACCTTTGTCGACGGCAAAATTGTGGCCGAAGGAAAGATTCGCATAGTTCGCTTGGGTGCACTGAAAAAAGCAAAATTGAAAACCGTTGTCGGCAATCTTTTCGAAGCCGATAATTAGTGCGCGCATATCTTTTGATTGCGGCCATAAGCGCCGTTGTCACCTTCGGTCTCACCTGGCTGACGCTGAAGGTTTCGCATAGATACAAGTTGTATCCGCAGATTCGTGCTCGCGATGTTCACACCAAGCCCACCCCGAGACTCGGCGGAGTTGCAATGTTCGGCGGATTCGCGGCTGCGATGGCTGCCGCGGCTGCCTTCGGCTGGTTTAGAAGCGTCTTCGCAGATCCGGTTCAAATAATTGCGATCATCGCGGCGGCTTTCATGATCACCCTTATCGGTTTTCTCGACGACCTCTATGACCTTGACTGGACGCTAAAACTCGCGGGGCAGTTTGCCGTTGCCGGCGTTCTTGCCTGGCAGGGTGTTCAGATCATCTCGCTGCCTATCGCTGGCCTAACCATCGGCAGCTTCGGCACATCCCTCGTGGTGACGGTGTTTTTGACGGTTTTGGTCATGAACGCGGTGAACTTCATCGATGGGCTCGACGGGCTCGTCAGCGGAGTGGTCTTCATCGGCACCGCGGTTTTCTTCGTCTACAGCTACTTGCTGGCTCAAGAAACCTCTCCTTCGAATTACTTCAACCTCGCATCTCTGATTTCGGCAATCGTCATTGGCATGTGCGTAGGATTTCTTCCGCTCAACTGGCGCCCAGCCAAAATCTTCATGGGTGACTCCGGCGCTATGTTGCTCGGTTTGCTGATGGCAACTTCTGCACTGACGGTTACCGGTCAAATCGACCCTCACATGGCGGGCGAGGATGATCTCGTGCCAGCATTCATTCCGCTGATTCTGCCGCTTGCCATTTTGGTGCTGCCTCTGCTCGACTTCACGCTCGCCGTTCTTCGCAGGCTTCGTGCCGGAAAGTCTCCCTTCGCCGCAGATCGTCAGCACATTCACCACAGGCTGCAAGACCTCGGCCACAGCCACGTTGGTTCGGTCTTGGTGTTCTACATCTGGACTGCGCTGATTTCGCTCAGCTGCCTAATGTTCTTTTTCTTGCCCTGGCAGGGCATCCTGGCCTTTGTCGCGGTTGGCATCGCCGCAGCGACTCTTTTCACCCTTCGGCCGATCATCAAAAAACGCTTAGGAGCGAAAAATGAGCAGTTCTAGCGAAAAGCTATTTTCGAGCATTCTCAAGAAGGGCGCTCTTCTGATTGGCGCGATTGCCGCTTTGGGAGGGCTGATTGGCTACCTGGTCGCCTCAACAAACGGCCTCATCAGCGCCCTAATCGGTGCAGCCATGGCCTTCGTGTTTGTTTCGATGACGGCCGGCTCGGTTTGGCTTGGCGGCAAGCTCTCACTAGGTGGATTCTTCGGGGTGGTCTTGGGTGGCTGGATAGTCAAACTGCTCGGATTCATCGTTTTGGTGGCCACGCTTCGGTCGGCTGATTTCATCGTTGGCCCGGTTCTCTTTGGCAGCGTGGTGACCTCGATTATCGGCAGTTTGGTGCTCGATGCCATCGTGGTCACGAAGACCAGAATCGCCACGTTCGACCCAAAGTAAATCGCACTCCACGCAGGCCTGCATAAGCCCAATGACGGCAATTTTGCCCGATTTTATGCTGTTAGAATATTCGAAACCAGCCTGCGGCAACCCAAAAAGCTGCCCCGACTCAGGAGAATCTCACCGTTGATTAACGCTCTCTCTCTGCTCACGCGGGCAGCATATACAGAGTCGTCATCCGGTGAATTCCACGCTCCTTCAATCATGGAGTTCTACCCCGAAGTAATTGCTTTTGAGGGCACACCTTTTGAGTTGAACAGAATCATGTTGATTCGTCTCTTGGTCATGACCGCACTGATCGTTTTGTTCTGGCTCTGGACATCAAAGTTCAAGAGTGCTTACAAGAACAACACTTTGGTGCCATCGCGTTTTCAACTTATGGGAGAGATTTCGCTCAACTTTGTTCGCAAGAGCATCGCTCACGAGCAGCTCGGCGAGAAAGATGGCGACCGCTTTCTTCCGTTGTTGAGCACAATGTTCTTCTTGGTTCTCGGAATGAACATCACCGGAGTAATACCGGGGCTAAACATCGCCGGAACTTCGGTAATCGGTTTGCCTTTGGTGCTAGCGGCAGCTGCCTATGTGACTTTCATTTACGCCGGAGTTCGCAAGCACGGCGGCCACTTCTTCACAGCGGCGCTCTTTCCTGCCGGCGTTCCAAAAGCCTTTTACATCCTGGTAACTCCTATCGAGTTCCTCTCAACCTTCATCCTTCGCCCGGTCACGCTGGCCTTGCGTTTGATGATGAACATGATCGCGGGGCACCTCTTGCTCGTGCTCTGTTTCTCGGCAACACAGTTCTTCTTCTTCAACGCGGAGGGCATTTTCAAATTCTTCGGCGCTGGAACATTCCTGTTTGGCTTCGCATTCACGGTCTTCGAGATCTTGGTGGCGTTCCTGCAGGCATACGTTTTTACTCTTCTAACCACGGTCTACATTCAGTTGGCCTTGGCAGACGAGCACTAAGGGCTAGCAACCGCTAGTTCAAAACCACGGAAGGAAATAACAAGTGGACGTAAATAACATCGCCGCTCTATCGGGCAACATCGCAGTAGTTGGCTACGGCCTTGCAGCTGTGGGTCCTGGCATTGGTGTGGGTCTAGTAGTTTCAAAGACCATCGAGTCAATCGCTCGCCAGCCAGAACTTGCATCTAAGTTGCAGGTAACCATGTGGCTAGGTATCGCTTTTACCGAGGCGCTAGCGCTTATCGGTCTTGCAACACCATTCATCTTCGTTTAGTCGCTAGGAAACCAACACCATGATTTCAACGATTCTTGTCGCGGCAGCTGAGGGCGAGGCGGCTCCAAACCCGCTTATCCCAGCTCTCTATGACATTGTCTGGTCATCGGTTGTCTTCGCTATTCTTTTGGTCTTCTTCTGGTTCAAGGTTCTTCCGAATCTAAAGAAGACCTTGGATGCACGCACCGAAGCGATCGAGGGTCGCCTTGCCGCTGCCGAGAAGGCGCAAGCCGAGGCCGCAGCCAAGACCGCCAATATCGAGGCCGAGCAGGCAGCTGCTCGCGCAGAGGCTTCGCAGATTCGCGAAGAAGC